>JAAYRN010000222.1 GCA_012518765.1 Bacteroidales bacterium | reverse complement strand
TGCGAGGCTCTTCTTTCATGGCTCGAAATACGGCATTTGTCAAGTCGTTAAATGTGCGGGCTTTTCCCGTTCCCAAATTATAAATTCCCGATTCGGGGCGTTGTTCCATTAAAAAAGAAACAACCGAGAGCAGGTCTTTAACATACACAAAATCACGCAATTGGCATCCATTTTCATAGTCTGGATGGTGGGAGCGAAATAATTTTACATATCCATTTTCACATAGCTGATGAAAGGAATGAAAAATAACCGATGCCATGCGATTTTTATGGTATTCGTTGGGACCATATACGTTGAAAAATTTTAATCCTGCCCAAAACGGAGGAGTTTTTTCTTGTTTCAATGCCCATTTATCAAAATCATTTTTTGAAATACCGTAAAGATTCAAAGGTTTTAATTGTTCAACAATGGAATGATTGTCTTCGTAGCCATATTCTCCTATACCGTAAGTGGCTGCGGATGAGGCATAAATCAATGGAATTTCTTGTTTTACACAGTAGTTCCATATTTGTTGGGAATAGTCTAAATTTAATGTTTGAAAAATATCCCAATTGGTTTCAGTCGTATCGGTTCGGGCTCCTATATGGAGGATAAAATCAATTTTTTGAGCCGATGATTCCAACCAAGAAAAAAGTTTATCTCGTTCAATTTTTGATATATAAGGCTTGTTATCAAGATTTTTATTCTTTTTTGCATTGGAAAAATCGTCTACGGCAATTATATTTTTATAGGATTTTTCGTGTAATTGTTGAATAAGACAACTGCCTATAAAACCCGCAGCTCCCGTAATGATGATGTTGTTCATGTTGTAATATAATTATATGTGTGCAAAAATATAACTTTTTGTAATAACAAGCGGAGGAAGTTTTAGATGTAAAAAAAGACTTGCTTTTACGTGGAAGCTAAACATCGTATCTCCGTTCTATAATCCTAAAAACAAGTTCTTTGAGCAGTTCATTACCCGGAGTACTACAGCCTTCAAAACCCTTGCTTTTTAGGTCATATATTTTTAATAAGTAAATAACTTGTGTTAAATGGTAGTAGGGAAAATTTTTAACTCCTTGTCTGAATGTATTTTCAGCCTCTCGGGTATAAATATTAAAGAGCCTTAAATTGCTTTTATGAGCAGAAAAATGAAATTGTATCAACCGCATAAAAGAACTGTAAAAAGCTCCTATTGTTTTTTGAATAGGGTAATTTTGAGGGTTGGATTGAAAAAATTGAATAATGGTAAATGCTTTTTGAGTATTTCGTTCAAAAATAGCATTTACTAACTCAAAATCGTTAAATTCTTTACTAATTCCTATGTATTCTTGCACTAAATCGGAGGTAATGCTATTGCCTTGCTGGATGATATTTTTGAATTTATCCAATTCGTTATTTATCCTTGCTAAATCTGTACCTATGTGATTGGCTATTAGTTCGGCAGTATAGCGATCCATGGTAAAACCTTTTTCGGCAACCATATCCAACACATATTTAGAAACTTGGTTGTCATACACCTTAGGACTATCAAATACACAGCCTATTTTTTCAATGGTTTTGTACAAAGTAGTGCGTTTGTCTAATCTACCGTATTTATAGCACAAAACCAATACCGTTTGTTTTTGTGGTTTTTGGGCATAGGCAAGCAAATCGGTTATTTTTTTTAAATCCTTAGCCTCTTTGATAATCAGCAACCTATAATTTGACATCATGGGAAATTGTTTGGCAAGAGAAACGATGTGTGGTACATTGGAATCTTTACCGTATAAAATTTCCATGTTGAAATCTTTTAAACTTTCGTCTTCAAAAAAATTATCTTCTATAAAATGGGTGATTTTATCAATAAGGTATGGATTATCACCCATCAATAAATAAATAGGTGCATAAATTTTCTTTTGAAAATTATCGATAATCTTTTTGTAATCCATTTTAAATTAGGGAATAAGCGATTTAATTTCTTTTTTCAAATTCTGGCTTGCAGGCATCAAGGGCAGGCGAACATGGCTTTCAACTTTTCCTTGGGCTTCCAAAAAAGCTTTTACTCCCGAAGGATTTCCCTCTTTAAAACAAGCCTTGATACGAGGAAGTAATTGATAATGTATGCTTCGTGCTTTTTCAAAATCTCCCGACAGAGCCAAACGAACCATGCTTGAAAATTCATTAGCAAAAGCGTTGGCAATCACTGAAATAACACCATTTAATCCGCAAGCCATCAATGGAAATGTAAGGGCATCGTCTCCCGAAATAACTAAAAAATCTTGGGGTTTGTCGTGCATAATGTTCATAATTTGAGTTACATCACCCGATGCTTCTTTGATTCCGATTACCTTGGGTATTTCTTTGGCAATTTGCAGGGTAGTTTGTGCTTCTATGTTGACAGCGGTACGAGAGCCTACGTTGTAAATCAGTATGGGCAGGGGCGATTCCTTAGCAATGGCTTTGTAATGTTCTACAATTCCCTCTTGTTGAGGACGATTATAGTAAGGTGCAACCGATAGGATAGCATCTACTTTTTTTAAATCAAAGTAATGAATTTGTTCTATGACTTCCAAAGGATTGTTGCAACCTATGCCGGCTACAACGGGAACCCTACCTTTTGCCGACTCTATAATTTTATTTAAAATCTGTTTTCGCTCTGCAAACGAAAGGGTAGGGGTTTCAGCTGTGGTTCCCAAGGCTACAATGTAATCAATGTTGTTGTCAATCACACTGTTTACCATTGTTTCTATTCCATCAAAATCAATGGAAAAATCGCTTTTAAAAGGAGTAATTAAGGCTACTCCGGTACCGTTAAATAATTGTTTCATTGCCCATTTTTTTTAATTTTACCAATAGCCATCGTATTTAGTCCATATATAATAACCTAAATCCCACGCTGTATCTATGGCTTTTTTACACCATTCGTCTGTGTAGTTTGTTAGAAATTTTATCGTATTTTTTGGATTTTTTGCATTGTACATTTGCAAGGCTTTTTGTTCTACAGTGGCTTGATTTTCTAATAAATGCTCTTGAAATGGAATCCAAGTTTTGTCTATTTCGTGTCGGAAGGTTCCCCATCGTTGAGCGGCTAAGGTGCCCAAGCGGTTAAATGCCCACCAAGCGGCTTTGCGACTAAAGCCTGTTTCGCGTCCATCGGTTTTATATTCTAAGGGTAAATCACTGACACCGCAATATATAGGAACAAAAACCGAAGAGGCAACGTTATCAAGTGCAAACCAAACCAAGCCTCCTATTTCGTCGGGAAGCCAGTCGCGGCATTGGATAATGGTAGCGTACATTGTAAAACGCACGGCTATATTTCTTTCGCCGTAGCCGTGCCATCCTCCGTTGACTTTGTGTAATTTTAATTCATCTACATTCATAAATGGATTTGCCAAGGGCGAAATAACCATTTTTCCGCTATCTCCTTTTACGGTAATGTTTTTACGTATGTCGTATTCAGTACCTTCGTAATAATCTTTTAGAATAGTCATTAGTTTTTCCAAGGAAACTAAGGTATCGGGTTTGACGGAAAAAGGATAATTTTCCATGTTGGGGTCTAATTGTAAGGAAGGAGCCAATAGGTCAAATACCCGCCATTCTCTACGGCGAGCGGCTATCAATGCCCTACTTGCAGGAGCATAGGCATAGCAAAAACGAAAAGTTTGTTTACCGTCCCACCATCCGCTGTCCAAAGCAAGTTGAAATACATTGTCGGAGTACATGAAATACTCTTTGTCGTTTGTATCTATTTCTTTGATAGTGCTTGCGTTAGCATTTACAGAAACATGGTCATCTGGAACGCGTTGAGCAGCCCAAACCGCTCCTTTGTTTCCCTTACCTGCTCCCATTATTTCTAAATGCCATACTTCTTGTTTATCGGCAATGGTCAAACATTCGCCTGCATC
>JAAYRN010000221.1 GCA_012518765.1 Bacteroidales bacterium | reverse complement strand
GTCTTTCAACATTTTTTCATTCAATCGGGTGATTACTGTATTTCCGTCTTTGTCTTTTTTGTATTGAATTTTTCCGCCTTTGGTTTCTATGGGAATGGGTTCGCCCAACACGCTACCTATTCCTATGGTAAAAATTCGGATACCTTTTTTTGACGCTGCTTTGGCTATATCTACAACTTCGTCCCAATGGTCTTCGCCATCGGAAATAACGACTATGACTTTGTTTACATTCGTGGGCGATGCTTTGGGATTGCTTGTGGTAGTTTTGGCAGGTAACATGGAAGTTGCTGCTAAGTCAATGGCGGTGCCTATATCGGTGCCTTGTTCGCTTATCATTTGCGTACTTAGCTGATTGATAAATGTTTTTGCCGCAGCATA
The DNA here is from genome assembly GCA_012518765.1 of Bacteroidales bacterium. GTDB lineage: Bacteria > Bacteroidota > Bacteroidia > Bacteroidales > WCHB1-69 > UBA5266. The sequence continues at coordinate 3,869 of JAAYRN010000221.1, read as the reverse complement.
GTCGGAAGTAATGGGAAGTTGTACAAATGATTTTCCTGCAAAAACCACCAATCCTACCCTATCGCCTTTCAAACGGTCTAACAAGGATAAAATAGATATTTTGGAGGCTTCCAAGCGATTGGGAGACAAGTCTCTTGCCAGCATGCTATTCGACACATCGACACAAAACATAATGTCAATTCCCTTTCGTTTACTTTTTTCAATATTAGAGCCTAATTCTGGATTGGCTAACGAAAAAATTAAAGCGATATATATTAAGCATAATATAATGAATTTCAATATTTTCATTCGATAAGAAGTATCGGGGAGCATGGATTTTAACAACTGAACATCTCCGTAATTAGCCCATATTTTCTTTTGCTTAAAACGAATATACGCATACAAAGCTACCCACACAGGAAGCAAAAACAAAGCATATAAAATATACTCATTTTCGAATCGAAACATAAACTTGAATTTTTCTTTTTAAACGAACTAAAATAGAAAATATTTTCAGATACCCTCAAATCTTTCTTACGTAAAGATTTAGCTTATTGAGTTTGTTTTGTTTGTACTATGTTTTTTACTTAATCAAACGCATTAAATATTGTCCATATCCACTTTTCAACAAAGGAAAAGCTATTTTACTTAGCTGTTCTGCATCTATAAATCCTTGCTGATAAGCAACTTCTTCTATACAACCTACTTTTAAGCCTTGTCGCTGTTCTATAACTTGTACAAATTGAGAAGCCTCAATCAACGACTGAAAAGTTCCTGTATCTAACCATGCTGTTCCTCTTCCCATGAGCGATACCTTGAGTTTCTTTTTTTCTAAATAATATTTATTTACATCAGTAATTTCGTACTCACCTCGAGCACTGGGTTCTATATTTTTAGCCACTTCTACCACTGAATTGTCGTAGTAGTAAAGTCCGGGAACGGCATAGTTTGATTTGGGGTTGGTAGGTTTTTCTTCTATTGATAAAGCATTGAACTGGTTATCAAATTCAACTACACCGTATCGTTCGGGGTCGTTGACGTGATAGGCAAACACAATTCCTCCCTGAGGGTTATTACATGATTTTAAGGTGTTTTGTAAGCCTGCTCCGTAAAAAATATTATCACCTAAAATGAGACAAACATCGTCTGTTCCTATAAATTCCTCGCCCAAAACAAAAGCTTGTGCTAAGCCGTTGGGTACGACTTGTTCTTTGTAGCTAAACGAACAACCTATCTGACTTCCATCTCCTAGTAATTTTTGAAAATTGGGCAAATCATGAGGTGTTGAAATAATCAAAACTTCACGAATATTACTCAACAATAAAATACTCAATGGATAATAAATCATAGGTTTATCATAAATAGGCATTAATTGCTTACTACATGCCAAGGTGATTGGATGCAATCGGGTGCCTGCTCCGCCTGCCAAAATAATTCCTTTCATAATTATTTAATGTTTTTAAAGTTAAATTGTCATTATTTCTTTTTCTTTAAACTCTAAATATTTATCTGTTTTTTCGATAAATTCGTCGGTGATTTTTTGAACTACGGCTTCTGCTTTTTTAATTTCATCTTCGGGCATACCACTGTCTTTCATGTCTTTAATAGTAGTATTGGCTACTCTGCGTTCGTTTCGTATGGCTACTTTGATTTGTTCTGCCTCTTGTTTTACTTTTTTTACCAAATCTTTTCTGCGTTCTTCGGTCAATGCTGGCACTATAACGCGGATAATTTCTCCGTTATTTTGAGGATTAAATCCCAAATTAGCAGCCATGATTGCCTTTTCTATAGGAGCAATCATACTTTTTTCCCAAGGCTGAATAATGATTTGCTTAGGGTCGGGTGTACTCAAACTTGCCACTTGTGCAAGCGGGGTTAAAGTTCCGTAGTAATCTACTTTTACACCATCAAGCATTTTGACATTAGCCTTACCTGCTCGAATTTTATCTAATTCTTTTTCAAAGAAATTCATGCTATCCTGCATGGATTCCTTCATTGTTTCTATACATAATGATATCTCGTCTAACATAGATTTAATATTTATAAATTATCATTTTTATTTAGTTCTTCGTATTGTGTTTTTAGTTTTTCGTTTTGCTTTTTTAATCGTTTTACTTCTTTCTCCAATAAGGATGTATTTAGTTTATACACAATTAAATAATGAGATAATATAAAAACAAACCAAAACAGGGTAACGGCTAATGTAAATTTTAAAAACGTGGTATCTTCTCGTCCTTTGAATAAAAAATACCACAGCAACCAAAAAAAGATAACAATTAAAATGTAAATCGTTAGGTGAATTTTAAACGAAACTCTCTTTCTGGCTCTGCTATAAATTTGTTTTTCTTCTTCCTCCATATGGACTGGAATATTATTTTCCACCTCTTTCATTATTCTCAAAATTAAACTGTTACAGTGGTTCCTATATTTTCACCATTAACTGCTTTGTAAAAATTGTTTTTTGTGTTCATTTCAAACACTATCAAAGGCATGTTGTTTTCTTTACACAAGGTAAATGCCGTTAAATCCATGATATGTAAACCTTTTTCATAGGCATCTTCAAACGAAAGCGTATCAAACTTAACTGCATCGGTATATTTTTCCGGGTCTTTGTCATAAACTCCATCTACACGAGTTCCTTTTAACAACACATCGGCTTTGATTTCAATGGCACGCAAAGCTCCTGTGCTATCAGTGGTAAAAAACGGACTGCCTGTTCCTGCTGCCATAATCACTACATGATTATTTTCTAAATAATGAATGGCTCTACGACTGCTAACTTTCTCACACAAAGGATCTATAGGCAAGGCAGATAAAACCACCGACTTAATTCCCAACGTTTCTAATTGAGCTTGTAGGGCTAAGCTATTGATAACCGTTGCCAACATGCCCATGTAATCACCCTGCGTACGGTTAAATCCTTTATTGGCTCCTTGCAATCCCCTGAATATATTACCTCCTCCTATTACAACTCCTATTTCTACGTTTTGCTCATAAACCGATTTGATTTCAGAAGCGTAGTAATCAAGCATTTGTTTGTTTATACCGTAGCTTTGCTCCCCAGCCAAGGATTCTCCACTTATTTTTAGCAATACGCGTTTGTATTTCATAATTTATGTATTAAAAATAACCGTTTAATCTAATTATCAATTAAAGTTTTAGTAAAAAAAATCAAACTCCAATATAGAATGCAAAAATACATAAAAATATCTATATTTGTTTTTAAAATATTATTTTTTATTATTTATACATTAAGATAAATACAATAGTAAAAAAATATACCTTTGCAGTATCGAAAGAATAAATAGGGAAAAAAGCATGAATGACTTAATGGAAATATTAAAAACTTGTTCTTCTGAGTATTTTTTAGATACAATCCGTTTACGAAGACAAATCCACCAATATCCTGAACTGTCAGGACATGAGCATATTACTGCTCGCTATATATGTAGTACATTAAAATCTTACGGCATCCCCTCTCATTTATATTTAAACGAAACAGCGGTTGTTGCTATTCTTGAAGGACAAGAAAACACAGGTAAAACCTTGGCTTTACGTGCCGATACAGATGCTTTGCCTATAGAAGAACAAAGCGATAAAACATACGCTTCAACCAATAAGGGAATTATGCACGCCTGCGGACACGATGCTCATATAGCCTCTTTATTGACAGTTGCTCGCATATTAAACCAACACAAAAACAAGTGGAAAGGAAAAATCGCATTGATTTTTCAACCGTCAGAAGAAGAGTATCCCGGTGGTGCTATTCGCTTGATTAAAGAGGGAATTTTAACCAACTACCAAATAGATGCAGCCTTGGCTTTACACGTATCTCCTGAGATAGACACGGGAAAAATTGGTATAAAAGCAGGAGAATTTATGGCTTCTAC
>JAAYRN010000220.1 GCA_012518765.1 Bacteroidales bacterium | reverse complement strand
CTTTTTGTAGCATAGAATTATCGTTTATATGTACCACAAAAAAACAACTTGGGTGTGCCATTACTTGTCCAATAAAATCAAATTCATCAAACTCATCAATTGATACAGGATCATCTAAAAAACACTTCTCTTCTTCTGTTACAATAACAAAAGGATAAAAATTGATTGAGTTTAGATGTTTTTTTGAAGCAATTTCATTTTGTCCTTTGTTTTTCTGAATTGATTTGTTATCAGGTTCTTTACTCTCCTTTTCACAACTTAAAAACGTCCCTATTCCTACTGTAACTGTAAATAAAGTTATTACAATAATTTTTAATCTTTTCATTTTTCTTGTTTTTTTTAATGTTAATATTTTAGTATTCAGTTTTACAAATTTTCACCTACCATTCATGCCCATTTTTTGACAACCAATCTTGAGCTTGTTTATCTCCAACTTTTGCTGCTTTTTTTAACCATATTATTTGTTGCTCTTCATTACCCAATCGCATATATGAAATGGCTATATTCATATAAATTTTATTCGCACTTGGATCTATTTCAATTCCTTTCAAGTAATAATAAAGGGCTTTTTCATGTTCGCTTAATAAGCTATAAGTCATTCCAAGACCAAAATAAGAATTAGCATACTGTTTGCTATACTCAATAGCTTTTTCAAAATATGGGATAGCATCTCTGTATTTATCTGAAAACAAGCATGAATAACCAATACCTAAAAATGCCATGGTATCTTTTGGGTTGTTTTTTAGGACTTTGTTAAAATAATGTACCCCTTGATTAATATCCTTTTTATAATCGATATAAATTAATCCAACCTTATTTAAATCTTCGTCGGATAAAGCATTAGAGTCTATTTTATATGCCTTCAAATAAAACTTCAATGCTTTTTTATAGATTTCCTTATCATTATACTCATTTGCTTTTTTTAGATACATGCTACTTTTCTGAGTATTTATTGGTTGTGCTTTCAAAAAGAAAGACAATCCTACTAAAAGTGATATAAAGTAAAGTTTTGTCATATTTATTTTTTTAATGAATTTATTATTATATTTATTTTAAGTCTATTTTTTCTTATTAGGAGAACATATTTCCCAATTAATTTCAGGTTCAATTTCAATTTTATCGAAGTTTATTTCATCAAAATTATAATTTTTCAAATAAAACAATGGCATAGCTTTAAAATATTGATGCACACCATTTCCGTAATCAATTGAAATATATGCTTTTTTTAGTTTGTTGTTTTTGCTTATCACCAAAGATATGGGAACTCCGAATTCTCCCGTAATTTTATCATCGGAAGGAAAAATATAATTTACTATATTATTTTCCTTGTTTATATTAAATGTGTCTTTTAAATAATACATTTTATCTGGTTTTATACCACAGCTTTTCAAAAAAGACTCATTATATTTTATCCCGTCATAACTATCAGTTATAAAATAATACTTTACCGTAGAATCGGTATTAAACACAAATCTTTTATAGGTGGTCTGCATGTGCGAACGACAGGAACCACAACATGGGCTATAAATAATCACAACTTTATAATGCAAGGTATCCTCAACCAATAGACGTTTTATATCCTCTACTTTAATAGATGTTTGATTGATGTATTTGGTGGCTCTTTTCTCTCTATACTTACTCTCTTTGCAAACTTGAATAAGACATGAATGAAAAATAAAAAACAACAATAAATAAAACAAATATATGATTAATTTATTTATACGGATACTCATAGTCTATATGTATTACAGTGTCTTCAATTAATGAAAAGCTACTATCATGACTGTTTGATGTTGAGTTTTTCAAGTACAAATATATACAATTTCTGCATAGAAAATCATAAAAACAAAAGCACCTACAAGAAAACATATATTTAATTGATTTTCAATTAAATTATTTTTCTATTTTGTAGTAAACCAAGATATAAACTCCTAAAAGGGTATAGGTTTTTCGTGTTTTAATTGTTGTTATTATTTGTTTTTGGAAATTATTTCAAAAAACACTTATAAATTTATCTATTTGTTCCATTAGTTCGGGTATGGTATCGCGGTATGCACCTACTATTCCGAAATCGGCATAATGAAAAATGGGTGCTTTGGGATTTTGGTCAATGGCAATAATTTTTTCGGCTTCTTTCATGCCTGCAATGTGCTGAATAGCACCAGAAATACCCACTGCTATATAGAGTTTTGGACGTACGGTTTTCCCTGTTTGTCCTATTTGTCGGGCGTATTCAGCCATGCCGCCATCCACCACCACCCGCGTAGCAGCCCATTCGGCTTTGATTCCTTTTTGTTGTAATAATTTTACTAACTCTTTTATTAACTGTAAATTATCATCAACAACACCCCGTCCTCCTGCTACAATTACTTCGGCATCAAATAGGTTTTGCAAACTGCTATCGTCGCGAAAAGTTTGTAGCAAGCGTACACAAAAATCTTCCTTATCCCAAATTGGCTCAAAATCAACAACTTCACCTTGTCGCTTACTGTCTTTTGTAGGTATTTCAAACGTTCCCGGGCGTGCTGTAGAAAATTGGGGAAATTTGAATCCTAAAATAGTAGCCAATTTACTTTCTCCGTAAGTAGGTCTGTGTGAATGTAAAATAGGATAAATCACAACTTCTTCTTTTCTGTTTACGTAACTTCCTATTTCCAAAGCTGTACAATCGGCTGTAATTCCACTTTTTGTATATACTGCTATTCGCGGAGCCAACTCTCGTCCAGATGTAGTGGCTGCAAACAACACAATTTCAGGCTTATTATCTTGTATCCATTGCCTAAACACAGATGTAAAAGGCAGTATTTGGTATTCTTTCAACCGCTCGTCTTCTACCACCACCACCTCGTCGGAGCCATAAGCTATCAAGTCTTCCGACAAATGTTTTACCTTGTTTCCAATTAGTAAGGTTGTGATAGTAGTATCTTTATCCAATTGCAACGCCAATTGACGAGCCACCCCCAACAATTCAATGGAAGAACGCGATATTTTACCTTCAACTACCTCTGCCCAAGTCAATATGCCTTTGTATTCCCCTCGAATATCTTTGATTGGAAAATCGGAATGTTTTGCTTTTTCTTGTATTTCTACTTTTTCCAATCGGTTATGTTGAGTTTGCTTGGACAAGGCTGTTATCAAATTATCTACTTTTTCTTTGGCGTTTTTTCCTTGCATCATCTGAATAGGCGGACGTTCGCTTAACATATCTTTTACCTTAGCTACTATGGTTGGTGAGCCTCTAACTCCCATGTATTCAGTAGATAAACTAATATCATCTACCTTTAAAATATGTATATTTTTTTTGCGAGCGTTTATGGTAGCTGCTAAGGAAGGTTTTCGCAAAGGAATACCTGTGGGTGTTAAGGAAATAACACAGGGTAAGGGTAACTGCATTTGCTGATAGCCTCCCTCTATAATTCGTTTTGCAATAAGCTGATTATCATCATCAAAATGTATTTTTTCAACAAAAGTAGCTTGTACAATTCCCAAATTAGCTGCAACTTGCGAAGGTACGTGTGCCGTATCGCCATCGCTGGTTTGACGACCTGCTAATACAATAAAAGGCTTGGGATTCTCTTTTGTAAATCCCAAATGCTGTAACAAAGTAGCCAAGGCTAAGCCCGTAGCAAAGGTATCGCTACCTCCTAACTTTCTATCTGACAGCAAATAAGCCTCATCGTAACCCAATGATAAGGCTTTTTGTAAAGACTTTTTAAAAGAAGTGGGTCCCATGGAGCAAACCAACAAACGAGCCTTGGGATATTTTTTTTTCAACTGCAATCCCGCTTCCAACGCAAATTGGCAATCTATATTAATGATAGATTTTGCTTTGGTTCTATCCATCAAACCATCGTCTCCCATACGCATTTCGGAAGGGAGGGGAACTTGTTTTAGTAAATTTATAATTGTTAATTCCATATTTTTTCTCTTTACATATACTGATGGTCAGGACCATTGTCTCCATTAGGAAGTCGCCAAGCTATAGCTTCGTTTACACTTTTGATGTCGCAAGTTTTACAGTGTACACAATTTTCAAAATGAATGCGTAACTCCTGTTCGCCATTTTTATGGGTATAAATTTCATAAACTTCAGCGGGACAAAAATGCTGACAGGGAGCTCCGTATTGCTTTATGTTGATGGCATTAAAAGAGTTTTTATCTTTGACATGTAAATGGGGAACTTGATATTCATCGTGTTGTGTTCCACTATAATATACATCTGTAGATTTATCAAAAGTAAGTTGTTTGTCAAAATCCAATTGTTTTCCAAAACGCTGTTGAAATGTTTTACCCTTAAAGTTTTCCATTTTTTGAGTGCTTTGGCTGTCTTTTGGGGTGTATACTCTGCCTCTCAACCCCCTACCCCCGCTTATAAATTGGAAAGCAAATTGGATGCCTCCCATGATTAAGCCGTTGGCAAAAGCCTGTCTGACATTGCGAACGGGATACATTTCCTTGTAAATTTTACTTTGATAAACTTTCTTTTCGTAGGAAGACAATAAGGAATCGGAAAAATCATTTTTCAACAAGGCTTGTTGTATGGTTTCGGCTGCCAACATAGCCGAATGTACGGCTAAATGAATGCCTTTCAACGCAGGTATAGTTAAAAATCCAGCCGAATCGCCTACAATCAAAGCGTGGTCTACGCTTAATTTGGGAATGGCATACAATCCAGCTTCAGGCAAGGTCTTGGCTCCGTATTCTAACAACTTACCTCCCTGAATAATACGATGTACAAACGCATGTGTTTTCCATACTTGAAAAGCGTGATGAACATCGAAAGTAGGGTCGCCGTAATCCAAACCCACCACCAAACCCAAGGCTACTTTATTGTCTTTCAAACCGTAGATAAATCCACCTCCAAACTCTCGCATCGACAGCGGATAACCCATGGTATGATACACTTCTCCCTCTTGTATATTTCCTGTTGGCACTGACCATAATTCCTTGCAACCCAAGGAATACATTTGTTCGTTTTTATTGTTGTTTAAATTGTATTTCTTAATTATTTCTTGACTTAATGTACCTCGTACGCCTTCGGCAAAAACGACTACATCGGCGTATACCTTAGTCCCCTCTTGGTAGTTTTCCATGGGATTTCCTTCACGGTCTACTCCTGTATCTATCGTTTTAGCTCCTACAATTTTAGAGTTTTCATACAGCACTTCATTTACCGAAAAACCACTGTATACCTCCACTCCTTTTTCTTCGGCAACAGCTGCCATATAACGGCAAAGTTCGCCCAAGGAAGCGGAATAATTCCCTTTGTTTCTCATGTAAGGAATGGGAAAAGGTAGTTTTATTTTTCCTTTTTTACCCAATAAAACAATACGGTCTTTGCTGACTTTTGAATCAAAAGGTATTTGGTTAAAATCCTTATCTTTAAACAGTTGTTTGAAAATATCGGGTTTTATCAAGGCTCCTGACAAAATATGGCTACCTATGGATTTTCCTTTGTCCAGCACCATGATTCGTCTCGACTGGCTATTTTCACGAAGTAAATTGGCTAAATGTATAGCCGTAGCCAAACCAGCTGGACCTCCTCCTATGATTAAAACATCTGTATGTACGGTGTTTATGTCGTTCATTTTTTAGATTGCTAATAGTATATACTAAAAAACCATATAGCAAAATTACATTTTATTTCCCAAGAAATATCATCATGTAGATAAGTTTTTTTTTTTTAACTATCTTCAAATCAAACCTTAAATACTTATCACAGAAAACATTCTATTTTAATGTAAGGCGAGTTCCTACACTTGGTTCTTCTTTGATAGAAAGATTATTTAATTTACGTAAAGCTCTTATTCTTATCGCATAATCTTGAGCTACGCTGTGTAAACTTTCTCCTTGACGCACCACGTGTTCTTTTGCTGATATATTGTATTTGGCTTTTTTCGATATATAAATCAACTCGCCTTCTTGGGGTTCGTATTTGCGAGATTGAATGTCGTTGTATCTTCTTAACTGACTAATTGTCAATTGTACATCCAATGCTATTTGATAAAACGAATCTCCGCTTTGAGCTATGATAAAATACACGTTATTGTTTACATAAACCAAACGACGGCTGTAGGGATAATCGACCAAGGCGTATTTT
>JAAYRN010000219.1 GCA_012518765.1 Bacteroidales bacterium | reverse complement strand
GCATGTTCCATTCCAGCAGAAATCATTAACCATTTATCGTTGCTATCTATGCAAGAAGGAGATAATATATTATCAAAAACATAACCCGAACTATCTAAGGTGAAATAAAACCCCCATTGCCACAGAGATTTATCCTTTTTTAATCCCAACACAATAAGACCACCACAGGACAAACGTTCCCAATCATTATCAGAGCCAACACGGGTAGGTTGAGCAACATCCTGTAAATGACCTAATCCAAGTTGGGCATTAGTATTATATCCCCACGCCCACAAAGAACCATCTCGTTTAATGGCGTAGGAGCTAACAAATCCAGCTTCAACATACACCCAGTCGGTATCATTACCAATTTGAACAAATTCTTCATATTGTATTTTTCCCTCTATACCAAGTTGTCCATTCCCATTTAAGCCTGCACCCCACAACGTGCCGTTATTTTTAATGGCTAATGAGTGAAAAGCTCCGGTGGCTATTTCTTTCCAATCCGTATCCTCAGAAATTTTAATAAGAGAAGAATATATTTGATTCGTTGCAGGCATACCTAACTGTCCACTTGCATTAAAACCCCAGCCCCATAAACTGCCGTCTGACTTTAAGGCTATGGTAAACTCACTTCCTGTTTTTATCTTTTCCCATTGTTGAGAATAGGTGTTGCTAAACAAGAAGATACACAATAATAATAATAATTTTTTCATTTTTCTTTGTTGAGTTTTCATTAAATTTATAATTTATTAGTTATCAAATAATTTAATTTTATATACCTTTCCATCTTCGGTAAAGCTAAATATTTTATGTTTATTTTTTCCCAATTCTTGTGTTATCCAAGAGTGGAATTTCTTCTTTTTTACTGTTGTTATGCTGCCTCTATTGTCTTCGATAAGTGGATTGTATTTTTGATATAAACTGTCATTTTCATCATCTAAAAAGGAAAAGTTTATATAATTTCCGTCTGAAGATAGAACACAATATGGTTTTTTCTCTTTTTCAAGTGTTTTAAGTTTTTGCTGAGGTGAAAGAGTAATGTAAGACATTATACTACAGTCGTTTTGATAAATTACCTGTTTAAATAACAGATTGTTTTTCAGAAGCATAGGATAATGTATCACATAATATGATGCACCATTGCTATTCCATACCAGACCATAATCAGATACAAGTATACAGTTGTTATTTATATTTTTCAATAAAACATCCACCCTGATACTATCCACTTTGGTCAAACCATTTACAACATTATTGTCAATATAAATATAAATGGTGGTATCATTTGAAAAATCCTTAGGTAAATCTTTCTGTATAAAATTTGACAAATAAGATGAAACGCTGTTGCATTTCATCTCTTGTGCGTAAATAGATTGAGTAGCAACAACAAACAACAACAATAATACCGTTTTTATTAATTTATGTGTATTCATACGTTTATAGTTTTTATTATTTATTTTTTTATTTTACTTTATTTGTTTTCTAAAATAATTACAGTTAAGTATCATTTATTACTTCCCACACATAACATGCTTTGTTTTTATTTACAAATGGGGGGGGTGATAATCAGCGACTTATATAAAGTTGAGAGTTCTATTGATTGGGAAAAACTTAAAAAGGGAAGTACAACTACAGCCATGCTACCTTTATGTAAGCTCCAAGGCTGGGTTTTTGAAAATAGAACACATAGATAATTTGTTGCTATCATGACTGTTTATTCTTAAGTTTTTCAAATGCAAATGTACGTTATTTTTATATACGAAATCATAAAAATCAAAATTTATTCTAAATAAAGTGTGTTTTGTTGAATATCAGTTTGTTATTTTTAAT
>JAAYRN010000218.1 GCA_012518765.1 Bacteroidales bacterium | reverse complement strand
TATTACATTTTCGGGTATAGGTACTTTAACCACTACATTGTTAGTGTTTAACAAAGTTATCGCCGATATACTTGGCATGGCATACATACCCATTTCTATGTTTTTTTTGCCTATAATACCGCTAAAAGGTGCATATAAATTTGATTCAGCTAAGTTTTTTTTGGCTATTTTTTCCGCCGAACGTGCTTTTTCAAGGTTTGTGAGCATTTCCATCCATTGGATTTCAGGTAAACTTCCTTTTTCGTATAGTTTGTGTAGCCTGTTGTATGCGTCTTCTGCTTGTTTTAACATAGCCAAAGAAGCATCGTAGGTGCTTTGTAGGTTTTCTTTATCCAAACTTGCCAACAAAGTGCCTTTGTTTACATATTCACCCTCATTGACATAAATACGTTCTACATTGCCCGGTACCGAAAAACTTAAAGACGAACTGTATTCTTCTTTGATTTCGCCTATGTAAGTTTGGTAAAGTGTATCGGCGTGTAGATTTACAACTTTGATTTCTACAGGAATAGAAAATAAATCCCTGTCTATTTTTTGCTTGCACGAGCTAAAAAAAACAAAAAATAAATATATGATTATGTGAATGTTGCGATTCATTTTTTTTGATTTATATACTCTATTTATACTCAATATATTAAAGTTTATGTTATAAAGATAAATATTTAATGCAAATGCACGTTATATTAAACGTAATTTTTTGGAAAAAGATATACTAAATTGAAAAAATATTAACGAAAGTATTGTTTTTATGTGTATAAACGATAAAAAAGAAAATATAGCCATATTTGCAGGTGGCTGTTTTTGGGGTGTAGAACATTTGATGCAACGACAAAAAGGAGTTATTTCTGTAGAAAGTGGGTATACGGGCGGTAGTACCGAAAATCCTACTTACGAGCAGGTTTGTAGTCAAATAGGCGGACATGCGGAAGCGGTACGTATCGTATTTGACGATAAACTAACAGATTATAAAACACTTGCCAAACTGTTTTTTGAAATCCACGACCCCACACAGCTCAACAGGCAGGGACCCGATGTTGGTTTGCAGTATCGTTCCGAAATTTTTTATCTCACCGAAGAACAAAAAGAAATAGCCGAAAGACTAATTGCCACATTAAAAAACAAGGGTTTTGATGTGAAAACCAAACTTACACCAGCTTCCACGTTTTACGTAGCCGAAGAGTATCACCAAAAATATTATAAAAACAAAGGAACCCTACCGTATTGCCACGTGTATACAAAACGGTTTTAAAAGGGGAGAGGGCATTGATGTAAAATGGGTTGTTGGTGATAGCACTATTTTGTCTGCATGTTACTTGCAATAGTTAAAAAAAATAATTTTTAATATTCTGATTATAAATATCTCGCTAAAAAAGTAGAATTGAAGAACTTTTTTAATTAATACCTAATCTCTGTAATGGAAAATAATATTATTCTTCATCAAATTCAACGGTTGTAAATTTCAACATTGTTTGTTCTAAAAATGGTTTTAGTCTTTTTTCTGCTAAGTCAATGTATTTTTGTGAAATGTCATAACCTACAAATTTTCTTTCTGATTTAATTGCTGAAACTGCTGTTGTTCCGCTACCTATAAAAGGGTCAAGTATGATGTCTCCTTTAAATGAATAAAGTTGAATAAGCCTATAAGGAAGTTCTTCAGGAAAAGGTGCAGGGTGTCCGATTCTTCTTGCACTCTCCGCGTTCATTGTCCATATTGATTTTGTCCACTCCATAAACTGTTCTTTTGTTATAGAATTTTCCTTTTCACCTTTTTCTCTTTTATAGTCTCCTTTTGAAAAAATTAAAATATACTCATGTACATCTCTTAAAGTTGGATTGGTAGCACTTTGCCAGCTTCCCCAAGCTGTTGAAGGACTTGCACTTGCTGCTTTATTCCAAATGATTTCACCACGCATATTAAAGCCTATGTCTGTCATCATTTTTGAAATATAGTCAGAAAGTGGTATGTAAGGTTTTCTGCCAAGATTGGCAACATTTATACAAGCACGACCACCGTTTACCAAAACTCTGTATGTTTCTTCAAATGAATTTTTAAGAAGTAGTAAATATTCTTTTAATGACAAATCTTCGTCATATTCTTTTGAAACATTGTAAGGTGGCGAAGTAATCATCAAGTGAATAGAATTATTAGGTAATTCTTTCATATTTTCTGCAGAACCAAGTATAAGTTTGTTTTCCAATTTATCAGAGATTTCATTTTCGTTCTTATCTATAATTTCATTTTCGTTAAGCTCAGTGTAAAGTTTAGAATTATAAAACTTTGAGCTATCGTGATTAATTCTTCCGATAGTTCCGATAGCACTTGTTTTTGTTCCTTTTTGTCTTTTCATTTTCGGATTAAGGTTAAAAATTTTTCAGCTTTGGCAATGTCTGTATTTTCTTGATTTGCTATTCTTATAATTTCCCCAAGTTTCAGTTTTGAAATCATTGAAGAAAAATAATTCATATCATTAGATACAAGTTCCTTGCAGTTATTAATAAGTTGGTCTCTGTTCAAAATTGTTTGAAAACCTAATTTAGGAGTATTTTTGATATGTTCAGAACTTATTGGTTTCGGATTTAATGACCAAAAGCCTTGAATAACTCCTGAAGATTTAAGGAAATCTACTTTCTTTACATAGTTTTTTGTTATAGGACTGTTCCCCAATATAATTATAGGTATTTTTGTAGAAGCAATTCCTGAAACACGAATATTTATTGATTTACCAATTGCTTTAAGCATTGAATCTGAACGTAATAAAGCAGGTACTCCTTTGTGTTGTTTGTAATCTCCAATATATTCAATGTTGTTTGGATGAGTGTATTTGTAGTTTGAAACAATACTCATTTTGATTTCAAAAAGTAGTTTTATGTTTTCAGGTTTTTGAACTGTGTTGTTTGTAGTGCAAAATGCAAGGTCTGCACTTGATCGTCTTGATAAACCAAGTTCATCACATACAACATTGTTTACTGCAAATAATCCAAGTTCTTTTGCTATTGGTTCTAAAATAGTTTTACTCCATTTTTCAGTAAACTGCCCAATGAGTGAGTTTCTACCTTGTAAAGTTTGACCTTCTGCGTTTGCTCCTTTGGGAACATAGGCAAAATAACCATTCTGTAAATTGTAAAACAGTTGTTCTGGTGAGGCAAAATTTTTTAGTGCTTCTATAAAAAATTGTTTTTCAATATCGTTACTCCAAAGTATCATATTGTCTTTCGATTAAATATTATTTCAAGATTTTAAATTTACTTGTTTTTTCTATTTATTAATATTTTTATGCGATTGTATTAAATCCAAAAATAATTATATTTTTATTTCTACAAAAATACATTTTTTTTGTGTTATTTTTAACAGTTGAAGAATTATTTTTCAAATTTTGATTGTAAGGAAATTTTATTTCTTGTTTGTTTCAATTTACGCTCCCGCAGGAGACCGCAAATAGGGAGTAACGTTTTCGCAACTTTCCATTTGGGTGGGTAATTGAAGAACAAAAGCTGTGTTATGCCTACTGCTTACGTCTATGTCGTATAAACTTACCTTGTGAATTAATGAATCCATTCTTTCCGTTCAAAGTTACTAAAGCCCAATCTGATTTATATTCTCCGAATTGTCCAATATTGTCGTAGGTTGGTTTGACGACTACTTTCCCTTTATCGTTAATAAAACCAAGT
>JAAYRN010000217.1 GCA_012518765.1 Bacteroidales bacterium | reverse complement strand
TTCTTGAATTATTTCCATGTGTAACAATCCTAAGAATCCGCATCGAAAACCAAATCCTAAAGCCATAGACGATTCGGGTTCAAAACTTAAAGAAGCATCGTTGAGTTGTAGTTTTTCTAAGGAGGAACGCAATTCTTCGTAATCGTCAGTATCAACAGGATAAATACCTGCAAACACCATGGGTTTTACGTCTTTAAATCCTTCGATGGCTTTGTCGCAGGGTCTGTCTACGTGTGTAATGGTATCGCCAACTTTTACTTCTTTTACGGTTTTTACTCCAGAAATAATGTAGCCTACGTCCCCAGCTTTGAGTAGGTTGCGGGGTTTTCGGCTTAGCGAAAGTATTCCTATTTCGTCGGCATGGTATTCTTTGCCTGTAGCAACAAATTTGACGAAATCATTTTTTTGTATTTGTCCGTTCATGATTCGGAAGTAGGCAATAATACCTCGAAATGAATTGAATATAGAGTCGAAAATAAGTGCTTGTAGGGGTGCATTTACATCTCCTTTTGGCGGGTGTATTTTGTGTATAATGGCATCAAATACATTTTCGATTCCGTAGCCTGTTTTCGCACTGATTTCTAAAATATCGCTGCGTTCGCATCCGAGTAAATCAACTATTTGGTCTTTTACCTCTTCGGGTAAGGCACTGGGCATATCCATTTTATTGAGAATGGGTATGATGTCTAAATCGTGCTCTATGGCTAAATATAAATTTGAAATAGTTTGTGCTTATATGCCTTGCGTTGCATCAACGATGAGTAAAGCTCCTTCGCAAGCCGCAATGGAGCGAGATACTTCGTAAGAAAAATCTACGTGTCCGGGAGTGTCTATGAGGTTGAGGGTATAGAGTTGGTTGTTGTCTTCGTATTGCATTTGAATAGCGTGGCTTTTGATGGTGATTCCTTTCTCACGCTCTAAGTCCATATTGTCTAAAACTTGACTTTGAAAATCTCTTTCGTTAACGGTGTCAGTATGTTGCAGTAGCTTGTCGGCTAAGGTACTTTTACCGTGATCTATATGTGCTATAATGCAAAAGTTTCGTATGTAATCCATGCTTTTATTTTCCGCTTATGTGTTTTGTGGTAATACCGATGTAATTTTGAGGGCTTATTTGTTTTAATTCGTTTTTTATAACATCGCTTATTTCCAATGAATCAATGAATGTATGTATACATTCTTTATTTATGTGTGTGTTTTTTCGGGTTAATTCTTTGAGAGCTTCGTAGGGATTGGGGTATTTTTCCCTACGCAAAATGGTTTGAATGGCTTCGGCTACAACTGCCCAATTGTTTTCCAAGTCGTCAAACAGAGCTGTTTCATTGAGTAGTAATTTGTTAAGTCCTTTTAATATAGATTTATAGGCTATCATGCTGTGAGCGATAGGAATCCCTACGTTGCGTATAATGGTGCTGTCCGATAAATCACGCTGTAAGCGAGAAATGGGAAGTTTTGCTGCTAATGCGGTAAATACAGCATTGGCTATACAAATATTTCCTTCGGAGTTTTCAAAATCTATGGGATTGACTTTGTGTGGCATAGCCGATGAACCTACTTCGCCTTCTTTGATTTGTTGTTTGAAATAATCCATTGAAATATATGTCCAAATATCTCTATCTAAGTCCAATAGAATATTGTTGATTCGTTTCAATGCATCGAAATAAGCAGCCATATTGTCATAATGCTCTATTTGAGTGGTTGTTTGTTGTCGCATCAATCCTAATTTCTGGGAGAGAAAACGATTGCTAAACTCTACCCAATCTACTTGAGGGTAAGCTATATGATGGGCATTGAAATTGCCTGTAGCTCCGCCAAATTTACCGTGAAAGGGGATTTGCTCTAATAGTGTAAGTTGGTTGTTTAATCGTTCCACAAAAACATATATTTCTTTCCCCAAAGAAGTGGGAGAGGCGGGTTGCCCGTGTGTACGTGCAAGCATGGGTGTATTTACCCATGCTTCAGCCAATTGAGTTAGCTTTACAACCACATCTTTTATTTGTTGTTCCAATACATCTTCGTGAAAAGTACGCATCAGGTAAGGTATAGATGTATTGTTAATGTCTTGCGATGTAAGTCCAAAATGTATAAACTCCTTATATTTTTCAAGCGACAAATCGTCAAAGCGTTCTTTGATAAAGTATTCTACCGCTTTTACATCGTGGTTGGTGATTTTCTCTATGTCTTTGATGCGTTGTGCGTCTCTGATAGAAAAGTTTTTGTATATATTTTGCAAAGAAACAAAGAGTTTGTTGTCAAAATTTTTCAGTTCAGGAAGTGGCAACTCGCATAAAGCAATGAAATATTCAATCTCAACCAATACACGTGTGCGTATGTAAGCGTACTCTGAAAAGTAAGCAGAAAGCCCTGCTATTTGTTTATAATAGCGACCATCTAAGGGCGAAATAGCTGTTAATGTGTTTAATTCCATCTTGGATTTTTTTTTGCAAAGATAGTAAAATAATAGAAAAATAATGTCATCAAAGATAAGATTTTTGAGTAATAGGTTATATTTATATTCTTTTTATCGAGAATCTTTTATTTTTTAGTTTGCATAAACTTATGCACAAACACCTTATTTATAGCCTGTTATTGTTATTTAAAAGAGACAAAAAAGTGTGTTTTTTATGTTTTAAATAGCTGATAATTAGTGTTTATATTCATGAATTGAAAATAAAAAACAGATGTATGTTTTTTTTTATATTTTTGCAGCCACTCATAAAAAAACGTTAAATTCAAAATTTATGAAATTAAAAATTGTAGTTTTAGCAAAGCAAGTTCCTGACACACGTAATGTTGGGAAGGATGCAATGAAAGAAGACGGCACCGTAAACAGAGGTGCTTTGCCTGCTATTTTTAATCCCGATGACCTAAACGCATTGGAGTTAGCATTGGAGATAAAAGATAGACACAAAAATGCGGAAGTCAGTGTAATAACTATGGGACCTACCCGCGCAGCAGAAATTATTAGAGAATCTATTTATCGGGGAGCCGACAAAGGCTATTTATTGACCGATAGAAAGTTTGCTGGTTCCGACACCTTGGCTACATCCTATGCTTTGAGCAAGGCTGTAGAAAAAATAAATCCCGATTTAATTGTTTGTGGTTTGCAAGCTATTGATGGCGATACGGCTCAAGTAGGACCTCAAGTAGCTGAAAAATTAAACTTTCCCCAAATCACTTACGTTGAAAAATTGGAATCATTTGAAAACAATAAACTTGTTTTAGTTCGTCGCTTAGAAAGAGGTGTAGAAACAGTATCCACAACACTTCCGGTATTGCTCACGGTACATTCTTCGGCAACTCCTTGTCGTCCCATGCACGCCAAACGTGTGTTGAAGTATAAACATGCACATACAACAACGGAATTGCAAGAACAAAACAGAGATTACACCGATTTGATTAAAGAATTTCCATACTTACACATAGAAGAATGGAGTGCTGAAGCTGTAAAAGCCGATGAAAATCATTTGGGATTGGGTGGTTCGCCTACAAAAGTAAAAGAAATTGAAAGTGTGGTGCTCACTCAAAAAGAATCAAAGCAGTTTACAGAAAAAGATCAAGATATAGATCAATTAATGAAAGAGTTATTAGAAACAAGAGTAATTGGATAAAATCATGAAAAGTATATTTGTATATTGTGAGCTAACCGAAGAATATCGCATTGCCGATGTATCTTTGGAATTGCTTTCAAAAGGAAAAAAATTAGCAGATGAATTAGGAACATCTTTAGAAGCTGTTGTTTTAGGTGTGAATTTAGATAATGCTTTAGAACAATTGCGTTCTTTTGGTATTTCGGTAATACACTGTGCCGACAACGAAAAGTTATATCCATACAGAACTTTGATTCATACAAAGTTAGTACAATCATTGTTTGAAAAAGAACAACCTCAAATTGCTTTGTTTGGAGCTACTTCCATAGGTCGCGATTTAGCACCTCGTATAGCCTCCGCCTTGCGTTGTGGACTTACCGCCGATTGTACAAATTTAGTCATAGGCGACCACAAAGACGAACGTAAAAAAATGGAATATAAAAATTTATTGTACCAAATACGTCCCGCTTTTGGAGGAAACATCATAGCTACTATTATCAATCCCGAAACACGTCCTCAAATGGCAACGGTAAGGGAAGGGGTGATGAAGTTAGAACCACAATCTACTCTAAACAATCCTACCAAGAAAGAAGTTGATTTGAGTGTACTTACTCCCGAAGATAATGTTGTTCAAATTATTGAACGCCACATCGAAGCATCTAAGTTAAACCTAAAAGGTAGTCAAATACTGATAGCAGGTGGCTACGGTATGGGAAGCAAGGAAAACTTCAATGTATTGTATGAATTAGCCGACTTATTAGGTGCCGAAGTAGGAGGTACGCGTGCCGCTGTAGACGCTGGTTTTTGCGAAAGCGAACGTCAGATAGGACAAACCGGTATAACCGTTCGTCCTAAGTTGTATATTGCATGCGGAATATCCGGAGCAGTACAACACAGAGCAGGCATGGATCAGTCAGCTAAAATTATAAGTATCAATACTTCTGCACAAGCTCCTATCAATGCTATCGCCGATTATGTGGTAATAGGAGATGTAATGAAGGTAATTCCTAAGATGATACAATCGTATAAAAAGCAAATTAAATAAAAAGAAATTAACATTAAATATTATATAGAATGGAAAACTTTTTTTCAGATAATGAACATT
This sequence comes from Bacteroidales bacterium, assembly GCA_012518765.1. Classification (GTDB taxonomy): domain Bacteria; phylum Bacteroidota; class Bacteroidia; order Bacteroidales; family WCHB1-69; genus UBA5266. The sequence goes on along the minus strand of JAAYRN010000217.1, from coordinate 1,080 downwards.
TAAAATTTCATTTATCTCATTCTTTGATGAGTAAAATCGTAAAATTAAAAGAAAAAAATTACACAGAATTTAAACAATACGATTACGCTCCCTTTGATTTTGAAGATGCTGTTGATTCCTATGAAAAAGTATTGGAAATTATAGGTTAAATATGTGGTGAAACCATAGCCCCTAATGCAGAAGAAGTTGATAAAGATGGTGTTACTCTTGTTGATAATGTTGTGAAATATGCCAAAGGAACCCAGCAAAACCATGAATTATTGATAAATGCAGGTGTATACGGTCTTTCGTTACCCCGAAAATACGATGGCTTAAATTTCCCCATGGTAGTTACCATCATGGTAGCCGAAATGATAGCCCGTGCCGATGCCAGTTTTTCAAATATTTGGAGCTTGCAAGATTGTGCCGAAACCATACATGAATTTGCATCAGACGAGTTGAAAGATAAATATTTACCTCTTATTCATAAAGGATATACTTGTTCCATGGCATTGACCGAACCCGATGCAGGTTCCGACCTACAAGCCGTGATGCTAAAAGCTCATTATGACGAAGCCAATTCGTGTTGGAGGCTAAACGGAGTTAAACGATTTATTACCAATGGAGATGCTGATATACAGTTAGTTTTGGCACGTTCGGAAGAAGGCACCACCGATGCAAGAGGACTTTCTTGTTTTGTGTATGACCGTTCCGACAATGCGGTAACTATTCGCCGTGTGGAAAATAAATTAGGCATAAAAGGAGCTCCCACTTGTGAGTTGGTTTATAAAGATGCACCCGCACAACTGATTGGAGACCAACGCATGGGGTTGATTAAATACGTCATGTCGTTGATGAATGCCGCTCGATTAGGCATTGGAGCACAGTCGGTTGGATTAGCAGAAGCCGCCTATCGTGTTGGTTTAAAATATGCCAACGAAAGAGAGCAATTTGGCAAAAAAATTATAGACTATGCACCTATGTATGAAATGCTTGGACTGATGCGTGCAAAGGTAGATGCTGCTCGTTCACTGCTTTACGAAACTGCCCGCTATGTAGACATGTACAAGCTATATACATTTGATTCAAAAGCAAGAAGCC
>JAAYRN010000216.1 GCA_012518765.1 Bacteroidales bacterium | reverse complement strand
ATGGCTGTGATAGTTTGGTTAAATTATCTTTATTTGTCAATCCTACTTATTTGCATAGGGATAGAATAACTATTTGCGATAGTGAACTTCCGTTTACTTATGGTGATAGTGTTTTTGTTGTAGCGGGAGATTATGATGTTTATTTTACTACAATAAATGCTTGTGATAGTGTGGTTAAATTATCTTTATACGTTAATCCTACTTATGAGTATTACGATACCCTAACTGTTTGTGATAGTGAACTCCCATTCACTTATGGCGATAGTGTATTTGCTGTAGCAGGTAATTACGATGTTCACTTTACTACAATAAATGCTTGTGATAGTGTGGTTAAATTATCTTTATACGTTAATCCTACTTACGAGTATTACGATACCCTAACTATTTGCGATAGCGAACTTCCATTTACTTATGGTGATAGTATATTTGTTACAGCAGGAGGTTATGATGTTTACTTTACTGCTATAAGTGGTTGCGATAGTTTAGTTAAGTTGTCTTTATACGTTAATCCTACTTATGAGTATTACGATACCTTGACGATTTGTGATAGTGAACTTCCACTGAATTACGGAGATAGCGTATTAACTGAAGCGGGAGATTATACCATTGTATATATTTCTGAGTTTGGTTGTGATAGTACAGTGTTTTTATCATTGTCAACCATAGAAAGCCCTACATCTCCTGTTGGAATTTACGGAGAAACTACCATACTAACAGTAGGAACTTATATGTATTATGTAGACCCAGTTGAGGGTGCTACTTCTTATGCGTGGACTGTATCTAATCTTAATTGGACAGGCAGTAGTACAACTGACACTTTAATGGTGTACATACCCGATGCAGGTACGGCTACTATTTCGGTAAAAGCTGTTAATGACTGTGGAGAATCAGATGTAGTAAACTTAAATATAGCTTCAAGTGTAAGTATCATTGACAATAATAATACTACTTGGACTTTAGGACAAAATATTCCTAATCCAGCTTTACAATCCACTGCTATTCCTTATACCTTGCCACAAGCAGGAAAAGTGAACTTTAAAGTAATCAATGTAAGCGGACAAGTCTTGTATCAAGAAAATGTTAATGCTAAAGCTGGTGCTAATTATCTACATTTAACTACCGAATCCTTAGCTAATGGTATTTACTACTATAGCATGGAATACAAGGGTCAGCGCATAGTTAAGAAAATGACTATTCAGAAGTAAAGAATAGTTTATACATAAAATAGTTAAGAGGACTTTGCTTTAGGTAAAGTCCTCTTTTTTATTATTTCTGTTCTATATGTTAGATGGTTTATTTTGTTTTTCTACAAAACAACTTATTTGTCTATATGATAGGTAGTTATTGTTTGAGTTTTTTGCTTTACTATGATTCCTTTAGATTTTAAAAATTCAATTATTTCAGACTCATTTGCATGGTATAAATCTTCCCACGTCATTTGCTGATTATAAATATACATATTGTGCAACGAAGGGTCTATTAAAAAAAAATGTTGTGTTTTTGTTTCTAAATTTGTAACAAAAACATCAATAGGAGTATACAGTGCATAAGCCTCTTCCTTGATTTGTTCTATTGTTATTACATCTTTATTGGCATTTTGAAGATATAAAACTTGTACATTTTCTTGGTTTGATGACTCATAAAATTTAATAGAAAGTCCATCAATTAATTTGTTCTGTATTTCAGAAAAAGCGTTTTCTTTACTTTTATTTTTTTTCCAATAAACTATGTCGTATAAAGACGTATCTTTTAAGTGATTTTTTATCCAAACAGAAGATGATAGATTGTTCAAATATTGAAAAATTTCTTCGAGTTTTCCGCCATAATACGTTACTCCAACGTATCCATCCGATGTGATTCTATATCCAGCTCCTCCCCAAACACTATCTAAAGAAGGACGAATTATAAAATGATCAATTAGTTGTGGACGACTTGATATATCGCTATTTAACATCATACGAACTCCGTTGTATAACGGGTCTTCTCCAGGAGCAAAACCTCCATTTAAAATAACAGAATATGTATTACTTTCTGATATTGTAACAGTATTTGTGTTGATAGCTTCTTGGATAATTTCTTCTGTAATATTAAGTCCTTGATAAATAATATTTCCATTTTTATTGATAATAAATATACGAGGTCGGCTGTCAATCTTATAGTTTTCAAAACTTTGTTTGCTATCATCTCTTCCTATCCAAAAATTAATGTCGATTTTATTTAAAAAGGCTTCCAATTTTTCTTGTGGATCGTCAGTAATAGCAATCCAGCATAGAGCATTGTTTTTGTATTTCATATACAGCTCATCGTAGTAAGGAAAGACTGAAACACAGGGAGAACACCAAGTAGCCCAAAAATATAAAACAACAATTTGCCCTTCAAGAGATTTTAATGTGAGTGTTTTCTCATCATTTTTATTGTATATTTTGTTTAAGCTAATTTCAGGAGCTTTTGCCCCTATTTCTATTTGTGAATACGCAATATAAGGAAGTAATAAAACAAGTGATAATAAAAATTTTTTATACATGACTTTTTTTAATAAAACATCCTTACACACTTTTTTCGAGCATATAAGGATGTGAATTATCTTATTTTTGTATAGTCATTTTCTTAACAATGGTTTTGCCTTTATATCCTACGCTATAATAATAAATGCCGTTGGCTAAAAATTCAGTAGGTATATTGATTTCATTTTCACCTATATGAGCCTGCAATACTTCTTGATACAATACTTGCCCTTTGATAGATACTATTTTAAACACTACTTCATCGGGTTGAGGTACTGAATAAGGTATTACGGTTGAAGTCATAGCTGGATTAGGCTGATTTTGACCAAGATAGAATTTATCTAAGAGACTTTCGCGTATGCTAAATCCAGGATTGTATACCACACATGCTTTTACTTCCAAGGTGTCGTCTTCTCTAGAGTCATCGCCGGGGACAGCGTTTATATAGGCTTTTACGGTGTAGCGTTCATTAGAATCTTCGATGTTGGGGACTATGTATTGTGTCGAAAATTCAAAGACTTCTACCATTCCAGCGTGCACGGTAACAGTTCTACCTAATTGTTTGAAAACCACTCCTCCGCTGTCTATATCTACGTTGATACGTACACCTACTACATCGGAATCTCCATTGTTGGTTAATTCTACCTTAACATTAATACGATGTAAACCTGTATCACAATCGTCAGCTGTGGGTTTTTCAATATTTGTAATAGCTACATCTATTATATTTACTTTTCCATTTACAGCTCTACGATTATTTGTTGGATTGACATCACAACCTAAATTTGTGCTTATAGCTAATTGATAATAAGGTTGAATCGTATGTGCGGTAGGAACAATATATCCTTGTTTGAAGGTGTAATAAATGGAGTCGCCGGTATTTAGATTTGCGTATACAGTTTCATAAATATCGTTTGCGTTGTTAATTTGCAGACGCAAAGGCACTTCGCTTAACATGGGACTTCCTACATTTTTTACCCAAGCACTTGCATACATGGTATCGCCTACATTTTTAGCATCTACATCGCGAACATAGGTAATAGCCGCATCGGGATAAATCCATATATCGCGTTTCAAAGTGTCGTTTGTGCGATTGCTGTCTACGGAATTAATGAAAGCATGTATGGTATAAGTTCCAGTTGTACTAAAATCAAATGTACTGCCAAGAATAATCGTATCTATTTCGTTTCCATTTAATTCTTTTGAATTTAAAGGAATAGAGAAGTTTTGGCTAACGCCATCAGGATTTGTTAATTTTACCGATAAATTGGTTGGATTATAAACAAAATTAAAGCGTTGCGAGGTATTGTTTTCGACAAGTATTTTTACTGTTTTATGAGTTAAATCGCAATTTTTCAGGTTTGGCACATCGATTTTTCCGATTTTTATATCGGGAGCAGCTGAAATTCGGATTCTATCAATATTTTGATTCCCACCTCCATAGCTTTGTGCTTCTATGGAGAATATAACGCAAGAGTAGGATGCGTAGGCTGATAAATCGACTTGATAATATTTCCATCCAGGAGTAGTAAATGTAGAATCGTATCGGAATACATTGATAAGAGAAATAAACGTATAACCTCCATCTATAGAAATATAGAAGTTGGTTTGATCGCGAGCATCAGAAGCCAAATTGTCGTGTGCATACCAGAATTCCAATTTAGGGCTATAGGTTCCTTGCATATCAATGGGTTCTGTTATAACTTGAGCCATAGATCCTTTTCCAGACGAAGATGCAAAACGTAAACGTCCCGTCCCGAAAACAGGAGATAAAGGAGGATTGTCTTCATCGCCGGGAGCAATTTCCCAATTTAAATCTCCAGTTAATTGATTTAATTTTATTTCGGAAGGTATGGTACTAAAGTCTAAATCAAATGGCAGGGTTATTTTATTTACTTTATAGGTGTATCTCAATGTGTCGTCTGAGTGTATGGTATCAATAGGGCAACTTAGCCATATAGTAATGTGGTAGTCGCCATTTTCACCCATAGGAATCATGCTGGCTATTTCAAATGTATCTTGTTGCATTTCTTTTAACGTTCCGGACGAAATGGTGGTATCGGCTTTAAAGTTATAAGCTCCTGTAATTTCGACATATAATTTTAACTGATTTAGGGCAAAATTAAAGGGATAAATTCCATTGTTTGATATAGCAACTTTGATAGATGGAAGATCGGGATAGCAACTTCCAGGTATGTTGATGGGTTCTACTAAGAAGGCTGTACTTAAATCATAATCTTCATACAAGGCAACAGAATAAGCACCTATGATTGTTAATGAGGTACGTTCTTTCTTCTCTAAGTCGGTCAAAACATTGGTGTCTCTTGGACATAACAATCCTACATAATCTAAAAGTTTAAGATCGTTGGTTTCATCGATAAATTTTGGATACATAGTTACGGAATGCACATCTTGACCTGTTGACATTTGCCAAGTAGATAAATTATTGATATTACCACTTGCATAACCTATGTAAGCAGCATAGTAATTATTGTAATCCATAAACATGGTAGAGCCTAAATTTGCTGTATTGGCTATATAAACTCCGTAGCCTGTGGTAGACATAGAAATAAAGTTGTTATTTTTAATGCTTACATGGTGTCCACTTTCGGGATTTATATATACTGTTCTATTGCCTCCTGTTCCATTTATATATATGGAATTGTTGATAATATTTACCCTACCATAATTTAAATAAATGCCTGAAGTAGTAGAAGTTGCGTTTAAAATAATATCATTATTTGAAATAACTCCAGCTGTGTTGGTGTTGCTGTAATTGAAATAATTAGCATAAATACCATAGGGATATGTAATAGATACATTTTTGGAGTGTATTTTATTCCCGTCAACAGCAGAAGCGTTGCAATAATAGAAGTACATTCCGTAATAATATGTAGTAGCACTTATGTTTCTCGGTGTAATAGTATTATGCGAAACACTGCTAAAATCAGAATAATAGAAGTACATTCCGTAATAATAAGCATTGGTTAATGTGTTTCCATCTATGGTAATATTGGTACCATAGTCTGTAGAGCTTACGCCTCCGTAGAAATAAATATTATAATATCCTCCGTCAATGTGGTTGTTTAGGATACGAATGTTGTTTACAACTCCTGATCCAGCTTTATAAATTCCTGTATAAGAAGAGCTTGTCGTTGTAGGATGTGCTTTGATGATACAGTTACTGATTTCAATGTTTTCACAAGCTGAATTAAACATGACTGCTCTTGTGCCAGATGTAGCATCTATGGTTACGTTATTAAATACATAATGACTTGTATTTCCTAAGGTAACAACATTTCCAGTGGAGCGGAATACAACATCGGAGGCTATGCCTGTGGAGGAGGTGATTGTAACAGTGTTAATATTGCTACTGTTTACAAAAGATCGATTAATAATAAGATTTCCATAGGTTCCAGGACGAAGCTGTAGTGTTACAGGACCTGAAACACCACAGGTATTCAAAATATTAAATACTTCGGTTAAAGAACTAAAATCAGAAACAGAATCACCAACGGTATAACTACCATTTAATACAAATGTACATCCTAATGAGGAAACATCAATGGTGTCGTTGGCTTGATTATCGTCTTTTGTCAATCCGTTTGGACTTTCAATCCATGCAACAATTTTAGATACTGTATTGTTGACAGGTATATATGTGCCTAAATAAATGATTGTATCTTTAAATTGAGACAATGACAATCCACTTACATTTACTTGTGTCATATTGGTTCCGTCTACTTCCCATCTGATAGTTACTGAATTTAATACAGTAGTTCCTGAGTTACTTAGTCTTACACTTACAGGAGTGGGATTCCCAGCTATGGAACTTCCCGAAGGAGTTATAAAGGATTCTAATCCAGCATCAAAAGTGAAACTTGGAACATGGCATCCCATATAGGTATTTTGTCCACGGGTAACGCCTTTAATATCTCGCAGTACATCGGGGTTGCGAGGGCATACTAATCCTACCCAGCTAACAGGAATAGCATTAAGTGTCGGATTGGCAAATGTTGGGTCAACAGATACAGAATTGTTGTTTATAGTGTTGTGAGAATATTTCCAGTTACTTAAACTATTGTATGTGTTACCCCAGTGTACAAGATTGTTTCCTGTAGTATGATAGTTATTATAATCAACAACTCCGGTATAAGTGGGAGTAGTATTATAAATCAAATAACTACAGTTTCCTAAATTTATAAACATATTGTTTGTAAAATTGATTCCATTAGATACGGTTGTATACTTATAGAATAGGTAGGATAGAGTACCTGATCCTGTATTTAAGAAGGTATTATTGGTGTTTTGCCATTTTCCTCCATAATATTGATACACCATATAATATGAAATTCCTGTATTTATCAATTCGTTATTTGCAAACAAAATATCCGAAATACTGGTTCCTTGATTACTGAAACAATAGTTGAGGTGAGCCAGTGCTGTAAATGATTCTCCTATAATTGTGTTATTTACAATGCGTGTAATGTCGGATGATATTCCGTAGGAATAGTTTACATACATTCCATATCCATTGCTATTTACATTTCCTTTATAAAGTTTGTTGTCGGCAATGGTGCGTAGATTTATATAAGAGGTATAAATTCCATAATAGCTGAATTGGTCAATTATATTGTTTGAAATAGAAACATCGTACGAGGCAGAATTAGTGTTTGCTGATTGCATCCAAATACCTCCACTTCCATGTATGTAGTTATTGGAAATAATAAAAGATGTATCCAAGGAGTTCATAGCGTAAATTGCAGTAATTGCTTCTGTTGAACAAGTGTCTGTACTTGTTTGTATTCTGTTATTGCGTATGTGAATGTTTCTGTTATTATTTTTCAAATCAATAGCGTGAGAGAAGTTTCCTGTTAACACTCCATTGATGGTTATATTTTCGATAATTACATTTTTAGCACTTGATAGAGTAATTGCAGCTTCATCCGAATTACTTTGAATAACAACAGAAGTAGAATCTCCGTTAGCGGAAGTGATGGTCAACAAGTTAGCAGAGCTACTACCTGGTATATAAGGAATTGTAATGTTTTCAATATATGTGCCAGCATTTATTAGTATGGTTGTTGGTCCTGATATTCCGCAGTAAGACAATGCTTTTATAGCATCGGTTACGGAAGCAAAATTAGCAGAAGCACCTCCAACGGTATAATTTCCTATCAATGCTGAATCGCATCCATATACTTCTACAAACATGGTGTCGTTTGATGTATCGTTATCAGGCTGTCCATTGGGCGAGTCGGTATAAATTAAAATGGTATTACTACCAGGGAGTGGAACAAATGTTCCTAAAAAGATAGGAGGTGTAATTTCCATAACGTCTAAATTCCCAGTCCAAGGTAGGGTTTGAGTTACTCCATTGTTGATTTGCCACCTGATGTTCATAGAGGTGATTTTATTAGACCCCATATTGGCTATGGTAATAAAAACAGAATCGCTTACTCCGCTTGATACACTGAGGGCAGGAGATACAAGCTCCTTAGGCATAATATTATAAGGAAGCATAATAAAATCATTATAGGCTCCAACAGTTGTTATAACTCCACGTATAGAATCTTCAATATCGTACAATACATCTTTGTTTCGATTACAAGTTAATCCGAAACCATCGGTTTTCAACTTAGATGTTATGTCGATAAAAGTAGGAATAACATTGGTTGAATTAACATCTTGTCCAGTAGACATTCTCCACAGAGCCATGTTTGAAACTCCAGCATTTACATATCCTATATATGAGCCATAATAATTATTATAATTCAATGTCAATCCATTGAGTGAGGATAGGTAAATAGGAAATACCATAGAGGAAAATGATCCTATATTGTTTTGACGGACAGCTATTGGGTAATTTGTAGAAGTGCTTATATACAGTCCTTTTGAAGCAGCAGTAGCATTTACATGTATAGAGTTATGGTAAATATTTAATCTACTATTCATGATATACATTCCGTGTCCATTGCTACTTGAAGCATTGATAATTAATTCGTTATTGGCAATTAATCCTGCTCCCGATGCATTCGTATAGTTTATATAGTAAAAATACATACCGTAGGGAAATGAAATAGTGGTGGGGATGTAAATTTTGTTTGCATTCACGGTGTTTACATTTGAATAATAAGCATATATCCCATAATAAGAAGAAGTAAAACTTGCTGAACGTGAACTTATTTTGTTTTTCGAAATACTACTGAATTTAGTATAATATAAATACATACCATATTGATATGCATCTTTCAATATGTTGTTATTGATGGTAATATTGTTAGCATATTCCGAAGTACTAGTTCCTCCATAAAAATAAATATTGTAAGCTCCTCCACTAATTGTATTGTTTAAAATACGAATGTTGTTGACGGTTCCCGTAGCATTGGCTTTATAGATTCCTGCGTATGAACTACTTGTTGGACTTAATTTGATAATACAATTATTGATTTCAATGTTTTCGCATGGAAATCTAAAGACAAAACCATAAGTTCCGGTACTTGCATCAATGGTTAAGTTTTTAAATACTAAATCATTAATGTTTCCAAGAGTTACAGCAACTCCATTTGTTCGTATAATAACACTATCGGCATTACCACTCAAAGAGGCAAAGGTAATGGTATCTTTTTCCGTTTTTCCGGGTATGGGGTCAGAGAATACAAGTGCCTCGTTGTACGTTCCATTTTCTAAAAGGAAATTCACATTTCCTTCTATACCACACGTTGTGAGTTCTACAAATACTTGGTTGATGCTTGCAAAATCGGCGGTAACTCCTCCTACGGTGTAGTTTCCTTTTAAAATTCGATTACAACCTAAAGAAGATGTTTTAACGGTATCGTTGAATTTATTTTCATCTGTTCCGTTATTTGGATTTTCGACCCAAGCAACTAAATCGGTAGTAGCACCTAATACAGGCAAATAAGAACCTAATAATATACTGGTATCTCTGTATTGTGCTAAAGATAAATTAGTTAAATTAATAGGAGTTTGTAGTGTGTTGTTTACTTTCCATTGAATAGTTGCATTTTGTAACGTATTGTATCCCCAGTTTGTTAGTTTGACTATGACATTGGTTTGACTAATGGCTGAGTTTCCAGAAGGACTTACAAAGTATTTTAGCCCTGCATCTAAATTGTAAATAGGTACGTAACAGCCCATGTGTGTAGAATGACTTCTATCTATTCCCGAAATATCATTAGTTACTAATGGGTTAGCTAAACATTCTAATCCTAACCAAACGGAAGGTACGGCTTTTTGTGTAGAATCTAAAAATCGAGGATTGATAGCAACAGAGTGTGCATTGATGTTGGTATGAGCAGATTTCCAAGAAGCCAAATCACTATATGCTGTACCCCAATATGCCAAGTTTGTGGAGTTACCTTTCCAATAATTATTGTAATCAACAATTCCGATATAATTAGCGGTTGTGTTAGCACAATAGAATAAGTAGGTACAAGAATTTAGATTAGCAAATATATTGTTTGAAAAATTTATACTTGATGGTGTTGTCGAGTATTTATATACTTGATATGTAATGGTTCCTGTATTAATAAAACTATTGTTAATGTTCTGCCAATTGCCACCATAGTATTGGTAAAGCATATAACTACCACTACTTCCTGTTTGTATAAGTTCGTTGTTAGCAAACAGTATATTGGCTGTAGAAACTCCGCAGTTACTGTAAGAATAATATAGGTAAGCATTATAGGAAAAAGGTCCTACAATTGAATTGGATGTAATCTTGGTTATTTCCTCAACAACACCGTAGCAATAATACATATATATTCCATAACCTTGTTGTGTTTCCGAACTTTTTCGGAGTTTATTATTATGAACTTTTGTAATTCCCGAGTGGGTCATATATATTCCATAATAATAAAATTGTTCTATTAAATTATTTTCTATGGTAATGTTATAACTCGCTGAACTCGCATAGTTTGCCGATTCTATCCATATCCCTCCCGTTCCATACAAATGGTTATTTTGAATACATACATTTGTATCTTGTGATTGAGAAGAATAAATAGCCATGATAGCGGAAGAGGCAGAATTGGAAAGGCAAGTTTCCATAAAGTTATTTGTAATCAAAATATCTTTGTTGCTGTTTTTAAATTCAATACAGCGTGAAGCACTACCCGAAAGAATTCCTTCCAATGTTAAATGGCTGATAATTATATTATCTGCGTTATCTAAAATAATAACTCCTGTAGCTAAATTTGCCTCAAGTACAACTGTTGTTGAATCTTGCATAGCAGAGGTAAAAGTAACGGTATTGATGTTACTTGTTCCAGGTATTTTTGGTATAATTACATTTCCGCGATAAGTTCCTGGCTGTATGGCAATAGTTGTGGGTCCGTATACTCCGCAGTAGGATAGAGCCTCCACAGCTTCGCTCAATGAACTAAAATCTGCTCCTATTAATCCTACTGTATATGTTCCGCTAAATCCTGAATCGCAGCCGTATGTTTCGTAAATAAGTGTATCGTTTGCAGGCAAATTATCAGCTTGCCCATTAGGCATAGAAGTATACACTATAATAGAATTATAGCCAGGTTGAGGATAAAAACTACCTAATGTTATGGGCGAGGTGGTTGTGTTAGGTAATAGTATTCCAGTCCATGTGTAGGATGGTTGTGTGATACCATTTACTACCCAATGTACCCTCATTTGTGTAACGGTATCGGAACCTACATTTAATACAGTAACTGTTACAGGAGTAACTGATCCTATGCTACTTACTGGAGAAGGAGAAACAATGGCACGAGGCATGACATCCAAGGCATAAGGGTCGCCATGATAGGCTCCAACGGTAGTATTTGCAGTACGATTATTACTGTCAATATCTATAGGGACATCGGAAATACGAGGACAGCTTAATCCTGTATAGTCTACTATATCAAGAGTTTGACTGCTGAAAAAAGTAGGATTAATACTTGTCGAATTAGCATCTTGACCCACTGCTGTTCTCCATAAAGTAAGATTGGTAATATTGTTCCCAGCATATCCCAAGTAAGCCCCTGTGGTGTAATAATTATTATAATCCATTGTATACCCAGCTGTAGCTGTTGTTGTTGGAAAATAAACTACATGATTATCTATACTGGATACATCGCCAGACAAATTGATGAAATTATTATTTCTTAATACATTGCCACTTAGTGTCGTTGTTACGTATAAGCATCTTCCCATGCCTTTCCCTTTTATTAACACAGAATTGTGTAATAATTTTACATCACTACAGCCTGTAGACATATAAATACCGTAATAATTATTAGTTACAGGAGCTATAATTTCGTTGTTATAAACAAGCAAATGAGAGTAATCTAACTTAGATGCATAGTACATATACATTCCGTAGTAGGTTTGATACAGGTGAATTTTATTGTTTCTTATAAAGTTCCCATTGGATTGATAAAAATACATTGCTGTAAAATCAATGAGCGTCAAATTGGTATTATAGCGTTGTTCTATTGAGTTGTTTGAAATTTCAGTAAAATTGTTATAATACATGTAAATACCATAATTGTCTACATTTTTTATATTATTGTTTTGAATTAGAATATTTTCTCCATTTCCTGCTAAATAAATCCCTGCAGACCCTCCATGTATATAGCAATTCAAAATTCGTATATTATTTATTTGATTTCCAGAAGGATTATAAACAACAGAAAGCTGTCCAGGTATATTCGTAGCAGATACAAAGGTGGGAATTAACAATGTACAGTTTTTAAATTCAATATTTTCTGTTCCCGAACGTAGTATTACCGATTTTGAATAATACATAGGGCTACGTTGTTGACCATATATGGCTATGTTGCTAAAAATTAGGTGTTTTACATTTTTCAAATCAATAGTACCAATATCTTGTGCTGAGTCTTTTGCAGTATAAATAATTACATCGGAACTAATTCCTGTTGTAGAGGTAAAAGTAACTGTGTTAATGGAATCTGTGCCTCTGATGGTATCTTCAAAAATAATATTTTCTATATATACTCCAGGGAATAAAGCCAATGTTACAGGACCTGATACACCACAATACTTCAAACGAATCATGGCTTCGTCAATGGTACTAAAATGCCCACTTGTTCCTATGGTATAAGTTCCAATCATCAAAGAATCGCATCCATAGGTAGATGTTTTAATGGTATCGTTTTGAGGAGCTTGGTCGGCAACACCGTTTGGTAAAGAAGTATAAACTACAATGTCGTTATTACCGGGAGCAGGGACAAAATGACCTAATTTAATAGGTAATGTTGTGTCGCCTGGGGCTAAACTTCCTGTCCATGAATACTGGGGCATTTGTACGCCATTTACCAACCAGTTAACTCTCATTGAAGTAACCGTATTGGAGCCTATGTTTGCAACTGAAACTATTACCGAATCACTGGCTCCTACTACGGCAAGATGAGATGGAGCATATAGGCGATAAGGCATTACATTATTTGATAAAAGAACAAAATCATGGTAAGCACCCATGGTAGTCATAAGCCCTCGATTAGTACCAAGTATATCGGTTGGAACATCAGACAAATAACTACATACAATATCTCCTCCATTAGTTTTTAGGTTTATATTCGTATCTATAAAATTAGGATATATACTTACTGATTGAAGGTCTTGTCCAGTAGTTAATCGCCAAGAGTTCATGTTTGAAATAAATCCTCCTGCGTATCCTATATATCCCAACGGACTGTAATAATTATTATGGTCAAAGAACCAGGTTGTTCCTAATGAATTCATATTACCAAAGTAAACAGGAACGTTACATATTAAATTATTGTTTTTAGCGTCTAAATCCAAAGCACTGGAAACATATATACCTATATTAGTGGCAGTAGATGCACTTATAGATAGTACAGAATTATGATAAATATTTGTTCTTGAAGAAGCTACATATATTCCATAAGAATTATTTAGTGATTTCATTCTAAGTTCATTATTAGCTATCAGTATGGAGTTTGCATTGGCTGTGCTGTTGCAATTGTTCATATATATACCGTAGGAATAGTTTGTAGCCATAGGGATATAGAGTTTATTTTTTGTAATAAAAGGAACATCACAATAGTACATATACAACCCATAGAAATAAGAGGATAAATTTGACGTACGAGAGCGTATACTGTTTCCACTTATGGAGCTAAAATCAGTGTAGTAATAATAGGAACTATAGTAATACGCATTACTCAACACATTATTTTCAAATGTTATATTGTTTGCCCTTACGGTCGAACTTGTACCCCCCCAGAAATATATGTTATAATATCCTCCGTCTAAAATGTTGTTAGTAATACGTATATCGCTCAATACACCCGTTCCTGAACTCTTATAAATACAAGCGTATGTGGAGGTAGTAGCTGTTGGGTTTACTTTTATGATACAGCTGTCTATCACTATATCGTTACATGCTCCTGTAAATCGTATGCCGTAATTGCCATTGATGGCATCTAAGGTTATCTTTTTAAATACTAAATTACTTGTATTTGCCAGGGTTATAGCTGTAGTAGACGTTTGTATAATAACGCTATCGGCTTTTCCCGAAGCTGATGTAAATGTAATTGTAGTATTAGGATTCATCCCAATAATGGGAGATGTTAGGTTAATATCTTCCCTATATACTCCGTTATATATTTGAAATTCTGTACTTCCCGACATACCACAAAACGACAACTCATTTAAGGCGGCATTGATAGTTGCAAAATTTCTACTTCCCGAAGGTCCTCCAATGGTATATGTGCCATTAAATATGGTGTTGCAGCCGTAAGTGATGAACGTAATGGTATCGTCTTGTGCAAAACTATCAACTACATTATTAGGATTTTTTACCCATATTACAATGGTATCGTATCCCAAACCTGGAGTATAGTCACCTAAATAAAACGAATTGGAAATAAAGTCAACAGGTAAATTCCCTCCAGACCAATTATAAGTAGGTTTGGATACACCATTTACTGCCCAGTGGACAGTTGCTGAATTTAAATTATTTAATCCCTTGTTTTGAATTTTAACATAAATAGGTAGGCTCACATTTGCTACAACTTTGACAGTATGAGGAGTATCTATAGAGTACATAGCTGCCCCATTTATAAAATTAGGACTTGAGGGGTCTCTTTTATTTATAAAAGTATGAGATTCAGAAGTGTAATTCCCTACTGAATCTTCGGCTCTCACGGTGTAAGACACGTTAGTTCCGTATACTTGTTGAGGAATGGTATGTGTAAATTCAGTAGCACTTATTTTGTCCATCGTGGCGTGGATGGTAGAACCATTATTTATTTTGTAAGAAATTGTTACAAGACTATCCTCTGTATCAATTACATCAGCTCGTATGAGGAAGGGACCTGTTCCGTATACGGTATCCCTATATACAGTTGGTAGTAGCGTAAGTTTTGGAGGATCTAATTCGTGCGTTCCGGCTCTAACTTCAAAATTATCAATTAGCCAACCATAGGCAAATTGAGTTCCCACTACATTTCCTCTTTTTAATTTAAAACGAAAACGAACTTTTCCCCAACCCGCTTCGGCTGAAATATCAAATCGCTCTTCTTTCCACCATGTGTTATTTGGAGCTGTCAACGAGTCACTTGGATCCCAATCATTGTAACTATTATGGTTAAATCGTTGCTGTGTATAGGCTGAGGGATTGCTTCCTAAGTAGCAACTTGCAGGTATTTTTTTCCATTTTGCCCCTGTATAATCCTCTTGCATTTCGATTTCACCTAAATCACTTCCAGCAATTTTACAAATATGATGAAAACTTAACCAAACAAAACCATACTGCGAAAAATCATAAAAAGGAGTTGTTAACATAATAGAGTCTCCCAACTGATTGGGAACATATCCCAAATAAGATTTTGGACTACTTACATGATAGATAGTATTAGCTATCCAAGAATTACTGGGAGTAACCGTCCAGTCTACAATACTATCAAAATTTTGAGTACCTACAACCACTTGAGCGTGTAATGAGGATAAGAAACTGGCAAAAATTGCGACAAAAAATAATAAAATTCGTTTCATTCTGTGTGTGTTTTTTGTTTTTTTAGACTTTTTAAAAACTTTACGATTATACTGAAAAATAAAGTACGCTGAAAATCAAGTGGTTTGAGCGACTTTAAAAAGCAATAAATTCAACTCCAAATATACTAAAATATTATTAATATAAAATCTGTTATCAACAATATTTTTTTATTAAAAACATATTGCTTAAAGCGAATTAGCGATTTATCGAAGTTGTTTTTATAAACTTCATTTACAGAAATAATTCTATGATACTTGAATGCTTGTTTTTTTAGATAAAATATTAATAAATAAAAGTTGTTTTATGATTTTTATTCATCGGTAAGTTTCTGTGCTATGATAAAAACTTGTATTTTTGTAGTCTTAATTTTTTAGATATTATGAAGCAACCTCTCAAAAAACTATTTTTATTAGATGCAATGGCTTTGATATATAGAGCTTATTATGCACTCAATAAAAATCCTCGTATCAATTCAAAAGGCTTAAATACATCTGCAATTTTAGGTTTTACAAATTCTTTATACGAAATTATACGTAAAGAAAAACCAACACACATAGCCGTAGCTTTCGATAGCTATGGACCTACTTTAAGACATGTGGAATTTGCAGATTATAAGGCAAATAGAGAAAGTATGCCCGAAGATATTTCGATAAGTTTACCCTATATCCGAAGTATAGTGGAAGCCTTTCATATCCCTGTTTTAGAGTTATCAGGCTATGAAGCAGATGATATTATTGGTACGCTTGCAAAAAAAGCAGAAAAAGAAGATTTTGTCGTTTATATGGTTACTTCCGATAAGGATTACGGACAATTGGTATCGGAAAATATTTACATGTACAGACCTGCTTACATGGGAAACGATGTAGCTATCTTAGGAGAAAAAGAAATATGTGAAAGATATAGCCTGAAATATCCAGAACAACTTATTGATATATTGGGACTTTGGGGCGATTCTTCCGATAATATTCCCGGCGTAAAAGGAATAGGTGAAGTTACAGCCAAAAAATTAATTGCCGAATTTGGCTCTATCGAATCAATTTATGAAAATATACATGCCATAACCAATGTGAAATTAAAACAAAAAATGGTAGAAGGCAAAGAAATGGCACTGATGTCGAAAATGCTGGCAAGTATTTTATTAGATGTCCCTGTAGATTTTGATGAAAAACAGTTTAGGTATAAAAATCCCAATGTTTCGGAATTAAAAGCAATTTTTGACGAATTAGAATTTAAAACCTTAGCCCGAAGAGTATTTTCCGATTTAAACAAAGAAACAAAAGATACTGTAACACAGCCTACTCTTAATTTGTTTTCTGAAAAAGAAGAAACTAAAAATGACTCCGATATATTTTCTATACAAAATACTCCGCATAATTATCAACTGATTGATACGTACGAAGATTTATTAAAATTAATCACTCGTTTAGAAAAAATTCCTTTGTTTAGCTTTGATACTGAAACCGATAGTTTAGATTTGATCAATGTAAATATGTTAGGACTTTCCATAGCTTGGGAAGAATACAAAGCATTTTATATTTCCATGCCTAAAAATTATGAAGATATTTTTGCTTGGATGCAACTTTTGAAACCTATTTTCGAAAACAGTCAAACCGTAAAAATTGCCCAAAATTTAAAATTCGACAAGCAGGTATTGGAACGATATCAAGTTTTTATTAAAGGAAAATGCTTCGACACCATGTTGGCTCATTATGTAATTGATTCCGAATCTCGCCATAATTTAGACCTATTAGCTATGAAATATCTAAATTATCAAACCATTACTTACGATGATTTGGTTGGCGGAAAATCGAAAAATAAAAATCTAAGTGCTATCCCCATAGAAAAAATAAAAGAGTACGCCTGCGAAGATGCTGATATTACATTACGTCTTTATTCATTGTTAAATAAAGAGTTACACGAAAAAGAAGTATACAACTTATTTGAAAACATAGAAATGCCTTTGGTTGCCGTCCTCTCCGACATGGAACAAAAAGGAGTACATATAGATAAGCAGTTTTTACAAAATTATTCCATAGAACTTCAGGATAAAGTTAAAGAAATAGAAGAAGAAATATTTCAATATGCAGGTGAGGAGTTTAACGTATCTTCGCCTAAGCAATTGGGAATTATCTTATTCGAAAAATTAAAAATCATCGAAAATGCAAAACTAACAAAAACAAAACAATATCAAACCGGAGAAGAAGTGCTGTTAAAACTAAAAGATAAACACCCCATTGTTTCTTTGATATTAGATTACAGAGGATTGGTTAAATTAAAATCTACCTATGCCGATGCTTTGCCCAACTTGATAAATCCAAGCACAAATAGGATTCATTCGTCTTTTAATCAAACAGTTACTACTACAGGACGATTGAGTTCGAGCAATCCCAATTTACAAAACATACCCATTCGTAACGATGAAGGACGCGAAATTAGAAAAGCTTTTATTCCTACCAACGATGATTATATCTTATTAGCAGCCGATTATTCTCAAATAGAGTTAAGACTAATGGCTGCCATGAGCGAAGATGAAAGTATGTTTGAATCGTTTTGCAACGGAGAAGATATTCATACAGCAACCGCTTCAAAGATTTACAACATTCCTCTTTCCGAAGTTACTTCAGATATGAGACGAAATGCAAAAACGGTAAATTTTGGAATTATTTACGGAATTTCCGCTTTTGGTTTAGCCGAACGCTTACAGATAAGCAGGAAAAATGCAGCTGAAATTATAGAGCAATATTTCACTAAATATCCAAAGGTCAAGCTATTTATGGAAAATCAAAAAGTATTTGCAAGACAAAATGGCTATGTGGAAACCATCATGAAACGAAGACGATACCTCAGGGATATACAATCTAATAATTCTATCGTTAGGGGTTTTGCCGAACGAAATGCAATCAACGCTCCCATTCAAGGTTCGGCTGCCGATATGATTAAATTAGCGATGATTAAAATACATAACGAACTAAAAACAAGGGAATTAAAATCTTCTATCATTCTACAAGTACACGACGAATTGGTATTAGACACCTATAAGCCTGAATTGGAAGAGGTTAAAAAAATCGTTCACGATGGAATGATAAACGCCATGTCGATAACAGTACCTTTGGAAATAGACATGAAACATGGAAATAATTGGTTAGAAGCTCATTAACAAAAAAGTAAATGTTAAAAAAAGTATTTGGAACATTTGGAGCCAGAATCGTATGCACCCTGATTACATTAGGGATTGTAATTATTAATTCCCGTGTATTTGGTTCAAGTGGAGTAGGTACTATAGGGCTTTTTATATTGGGGATCACTATTTTACAAATCTTAACTTCGTTTATAGGAGGTCCTTCCTTGGTGTATATGCTCCCCCGAAATGATTCATTTCAACTCATATTTCTTTCTTATACATTTGCTTTATTTATCAATATTATAGGCTCTATATTATTGGTAACCTTTCATTTAATCGAAAAACAATATTTCTGGCATTTACTTATTACTTCTATCTTTTTTTCCACTTATTACATTCATTCCCAAATTATTTTATCACAAGAAAAAATAAAAGCCTATAATTTTTTAGCCATTTTGCAAATTGTTTTACATTTGGGTTTGCTGTTGATTTTTATTTACTTGCTAAAAAACAGAGATGTTTCTTCTTATATTTTTGCGTATTTAATTTCTTTTATCATAGTTTCCATTGTCAGTATTCCTTATATAGTAGAAAAATTAATTTTTAAAGGATTTCAAAATATATGGTTGGTATTCAAACAAATGATTACGTATGGGTTTGTTATTCAGATAGCTAATTTCACTCAATTGTTAAATTACCGTTTAAGTTATTATATCATTGAGTTTTGTTCGGGACGTAAAGCCTTAGGATTGTTCGAATTAGGAACAAAACTTTCGGAAGCAATTTGGATATTACCCAAGAGTATGGCAACGGTACAATATTCGAGAATTTCCAATTGTAATGAAAATAAAGTATATGCTCAAAAATTAACCTTAGCTTTTTTGAAGTTATCTTTTGTATTTACCTTTGTGGCAGTCTTGGTTTTGTTAAGCATTCCTAACCACTGGATAGCTTGCGTATTTGGAGCCGAATTTTCAGATTCTAAACCTGTTATAATAGCTCTTGCCTTTGGAATTCTTATATTTTCATGCAATATTATTCTGTCTCATTACTTTGCAGGCTTTGGAAAATATAAAATAAACACCATTGCTTCCATCATCGGTGTAGTAATCACACTCACCTTGGGACTGTCTGCAATAGAAATATTTAAAACCATGCCTTATATCAAAGTAATTGTTTGGGTGGGACTTATTTCAACGGTTTCATATACAGCAAGTTTTACCTATACTTTTGTATGCTTTTTAAAAGATTCATGCATCAAACTTAAGGATTTGAGTATCCGTAAAAAAGATATTTTCTTATTTAAAGAAGAAATAAAAAGAATATTAACAAACAACAAATTGTAATACAAGACTTTATGAATAAAGAAAATAAACATATTCTACATCTTTTAAGTTGGTATCCTACTCCCAATGACCCGACAAGGGGAAATTTTTGCCTACGTCATATCGAAGCCATTTCCCTAAGCTGTAACTCCATAGTATTGATAGTTTATACAGATGCTAATATAAATAAAAACAGAGAGTTAAATACAGAAACTGTTGATAACTATACAAAAATAACTATTCAAATCAAGCCTTTTTTATCCTTGTTTCGACCATTAAATACACTTATAAATAAATATAAACTTTTTATAGCCTATAATTTTGGATTAAAGCATATCCGAAAACAGCATTTCAATCCCGATTTAGTACATCTTCATGTTGCTTTACCTTTGGGAAAAATAGCCTTATATTGGAAAAAAAGATTTAAAATTCCCTATGTATTAAGCGAACATTGGTCTATATATTCACCTGATGACAAGCGACTAAAAGATAAAAAAATAAAAAAAAGGTTGTTGAAAATAGCTAAAAATGCATCGGCTGTTACGGCGGTAAGTCAGTTGTTGAAAAAAAACATGTTGTCGTTTGGTATTAAAAATAATATTCATGTTATTCCCAATACAATAGACATTAATTTATTTCATTCAATACCCAAAAAACAACTCCCTAAAAAACATATTTTACATATTTCATCTTTAAACAATCAGGAAAAAAACTTTTCAGGCATACTCAATGTCATCAATCGCCTGAAAGAAACTCGTAATGATTTTGTTCTTAACGTTATACACGACTATGATTACGAGGAATATCAATCTTTTATTACAAAAAATCAATTATCAGAATATATTATTTTTCATGGTAAAAAAACAATGGAAGAAATCGTAACATACTACCAATCAGCCGATTTTCTATTGATGTTTTCTAATTTTGAAACTTTCTCTTGCGTTGTGATGGAAGCATTGGCTTGTGGCATACCTGTTGTAGCTACAAACACGGGAGCTATACCCGAAATGTTGGGGAATAACAGAGGATTTATAGTTTCTCCTAAAGACGAAGAGGCTCTTTTTCAGAAAGTAAACAAAATGTTAGACGTTTATTCTACTTTTTCTCCCGAAGATTTACGACAATTTATACAAAAAAATTACAATCAAAAAACAATCAGCACCATGTTTTGTCAACTCTATCAACAGCTGTTAAACCATGCATAATCATTCACATAACTATACCATTGATTTGAACAAAGCCTTTACAATAGGCATTGTGTTAAATATTGTTTTTGTTATAGTAGAATTTATAGCGGGTATATGGAGCCAATCCATGGGCTTGCTTTCCGATGCAGGACATAATTTGAGCGATGTTGTTAGCCTAATACTGTCTATGTTAGCCTTTCGATTAACGAAATCGGTATCGTCCAAAAAATTTACCTACGGTTATAGAAAAAGTACCATATTGGTCTCTTTGATTAATGCCATTATTTTATTGGTAGCTGTTGGTATAATCATCGTGAAAAGCATAGAAAAATTTTTCAATCCTCAACATATTCAAGGAGAAACCATAGCTTGGGTTGCAGGTATAGGCATTTTGATAAATGCGTTTACAGCTTTATTATTTTTCAAAGAAAAGGACAAAGATTTGAATATAAAAAGCGCTTATTTACACATGCTTGCAGACGCATTGGTCTCTTTGGGGGTGGTGATTTCAGGCATATTGATTTATTTTACACAGTGGTATATTATTGATGCCATCGTGGGAATAATCATCGCTGTTATCATCATTATTTCAACATGGGGATTGTTGATAGAAAGCATTCGCTTATCTTTAGACGGAGTTCCTCATGCTATGGATATTGATAAGATTTCCAATGAAATTCTTTCCGAAAAACATGTATTAAGTATACATCATTTACATATTTGGGCTTTGAGTACCACACAAAATGCATTGACTGTACACGTAGTTATAGACGACATACATCGCATGGAAAGTGTGAAAGCAAGTATCAAACAAAAACTTGCCAATTTGGGCATACAACACGCCACCTTAGAAATAGAAGACTGTAAAAGTACTTGTACCCAAGATTGTTTATAATCAAAACTATTCACTTTTCTCCTACTGAAATTTATTTTTATTTGAGATGTTACGGTATTAGAAAAATAATGTACTTTTGTGGAAGAGTTTTTGGAATTTGTAAATGGGTTCTGCAATTGTTAAAAAATAAAATTATTTTTTTGATTTAAATTTTTATATTTCAATTATATATGAGAAATTTAGAATATTCGTATAAAACGCGTATACGAATGT
>JAAYRN010000215.1 GCA_012518765.1 Bacteroidales bacterium | reverse complement strand
TGTTTGACCAATTGCATTCTTCCAATAATATTTTGCCGTTTTGGTCGTAAACTCTAGAAATTCCTTGTTTTTTTCCCTTATTATAGTTTTCTTCCATAACTATTTTTTTCGACAGGTTATAATATACCCATTTGCCATCTTTTTCTTTGTTGTAGTAGTTTCCTTCGGCTAAGATAGAGCCATTTTCATGAAACATAGTCGTGGTTACTATGGGCGTATTGGCAGCAAAAAAAGAGATGTTTTTAGGTTTCCCATTGGGGTGGTAATAGGTAAATTCACCTATGGGTTCACCGTTGTAAAACATGCCTTCATATTCTAATTTTTTCTGATTGTTATATTTTTTCCAATAGCCATATTTTTTCCCAAATTTATCGGTGCGATTTAATGTATCGCTTTGAGAAAATGAAAAAAAACAAGAGCTTACCCATATTAAGATTAAAAGTTTTTTCATATTGAAATCTATTGTTTTGATTTTCAGTAAAATGTGTGTTTGTATAAGCGATATGCAAAAATAGGTATTTTTTAAATAAAAAATAGCAATAAGCTCTAATAATAAAGTATTTTATATTGACGTTAAAATAAGGTATGTTTTTATGAAAAAGTATCGAAAGCGAATGCAAAAAAAAATATTTCTTCTTTTTTTTCTTATCCTCTTATATTCTCACGTACATAGCCAGAGCAAATCGGTGTTGAAAGGAAAAGTAATTGATTTTTTTATATCACAACCCTTAGAAAACACATACATTCATAATTTAAGTACAGGGGCTACGGTTTTTACAAACCATAAAGGAGATTTTAGCATTGGTGTAAGAGATTACGATACAATTGCTATAACAAGAGTAGGATATAATCCGGAATATGTTATTTTAAATGATTCTATTTTACAGAAAAAAGAACGAATATATGTCCGTTTATTGATGAAATCTATTTTGCTTAGAGAAGTAAAGATTTACGCCATCAAGCCTTACCCTCTGTTTAAAAAAGAAATGACACGCAAACACGATAGTACACTAATTGATGATTTGAATTTGAGCAAAGAAGAGAAAGAACGTATTGCAAGCGAGAGTCAAGAAGGGGGAAACTTGCTTGCAGGAACTCCTTTAGCACACCCTTTTACTTTTTTGTATGAACAATATAGCCGAAAAGCTAAGATGCAACGAATGTATGCTGACCTTGTTGAACATCAAGATGAAATTTATGAGCTTGCACAAAAATACAATCCAGAAATAGTACAGGGTATTACCCGTTTAGAAGGTGAAGAATTGGAGGAGTTTATGGTGTATTGTTCATTTACCTATTATACCTTGATAGTCTCGTCTAAACAAGAAATCGAAAGTTTGATTTTATATAAATATCGGCAATACATAAAGGAAAAAAATGGAAGATAGAAACAATCCCTTGTTGTGTGTAATAGGACCAACTGCTTCGGGGAAAACTCGTTTGGCTGTAGCCTTAGCTGATTTTTATCATGCCGAAATATTAAGTGCCGACTCAAGACAAGTATATCGTCAGATGGACATAGGAACTGGAAAGGATAAGGAAGAGTATATTGTTGAGGGCAGGTCTATTCCTTTTCATTTAATAGATATAGTAGAGGTTGGTTATCATTATAATATTTTTGAATATCAGCGTGATTTTTATAAGGCTTATGCTGCCATAAGACAACGCAATCGCAATGCTATACTTTGTGGAGGTAGCGGTATGTATATCGATTCGGTTTTAAGGAATTATAGATTAGATAAAGTGCCTGAAAATAAGGAGTTAAGATTGCAATTAGAGTCCGTGTCAATGGAAACATTGATTGAAAAACTATCTCAGTTGACATCGCTTCATAATCACACCGATACTTGCGATAGAGATCGATTGATAAGGGCTATTGAGATTCAGGAGTTTTATAAAAAATACCCTGAATTAAAAGATAAAAAGAAGTTCAATTCGCTTATTTTTTATGTACATTTTGAGCGAGAAATATTACGAGAGCAAATAACTCAGCGGCTTGTCGAGCGTTTGCATCATGGAATGATAGAGGAGGTGGAGGCTATATTACATAAAGGTATATCTCCCAAAGTTATGATGTATTATGGATTAGAGTACAAATATATCACCTTATATATTATGGGTGAATTGTCTTACAATGAAATGAAAGACCAGCTTAATACGGCTATTCATCAATTTGCTAAACGTCAGTGCACATGGTTTAGAGGCATGCAACGCAAAGGGATGAAGTTTCATATCATTGATGGGAGTTTATCCGACAAAGAAAAATTAGCGATTTTAACTCCAATAGTTGAGGCTTGGGGTGGGTTTTCTGTGTGAGAGTGTTTGAGTTTGCTTTTTTATATCCTCTTGGATAACAAGGGTATCATCTTTTCTTTCCACTCAAAAAAGTCCCCATTTAGTATGTGTTGCCGTGCTTCTCGCAC
>JAAYRN010000015.1 GCA_012518765.1 Bacteroidales bacterium | reverse complement strand
TTATAAGACGCATTGGGAAAAGGAAAATTTGAAAAATAATTTCTTAATTCAATATACAGATGAAGAGAACATATCAACCATCGAACAGAAAAAGAAAAAATAAACACGGTTTTAGAGAAAGAATGGCAACAGCCAACGGAAGACGTGTATTAGCTGCACGCAGAGCAAAAGGAAGAAGAAAATTAACCGTATCGGATGAAAAATTAGGAAAGAAATTTTAATTTTTAGTGTTTTTTATTATAATAAAAAAAGAGAAAGTAAAACGTTACTTTCTCTTTTTTCATATGGAAGTTTGCAAGTATAATATATTCATTTCAAATGATGATTTATCCTTCTAATTATGAGAAAAAAATAGGTTTTGACAGCATACGAAACTTAATAAAAGAATGTTGTATCAGTAGCTTAGGATGTAAAAAAGTAGATGCTATTGAGTTGCATACACATGTGGATATCATCACTCGTTTACACGAACAAACAGAAGAGTTTCGACAAATATTATTATTTGAAACTTCATTCCCCGCTCAAAACTACATAGATACTCGTTCTGAATTAACACGTATTCAGATAGAAGGAACTTATATTGACCTTGAACCTTTTTGTGAATTAAGGGCTGTACTAAAAACGATACAAGCATGTTTATTGTTTTTTAGGGTAAAAAAAGAAGAAGAAAAATATCCTTATTTACAGCAGCTGACCGAAGGCGTAACAGTTGATAATGAATTAATAAAAACAATGGACTTGTTGGTTGACGACAAAGGAAACGTTAAAAGCAATGCATCGCCTGATTTACAAACAATTCGACAAAAAATCGTAGGCATAGAAAATGAAGTACAAAAACAACTTCGGAAATTGGTTCATCAGGCTAAAAAAGATGAACTAATGGAAGCTACAGCTGAGGTTACCGTTCGCGAAGGACGCTTGGTTATTCCCGTTCCTGCTGCTCATAAACGGCGATTGAAAGGATTTATTCACGACGAATCGGCTACAGGGCAGACCGTTTATATAGAACCTCAAGAAGTTTTTGAACTAAACAATAATTTGAGAAACCTAAAATCAGATGAAAAACGGGAAGTTATACGTATTTTAACGTTGTTTACCAATGAGTTGCGAGAACATATTCCCTCTCTTAACCATGCTTTTGAGTTTTTAGGGCAAATAGATTGCATACGAGCAAAAGCCAAATTTGCCCTATCTATACATGCCATTAAACCTATTATTGTAGATAAACAATTGATTAAGTGGCAGAAAGCCAAGCATCCTCTGCTGTATTTGAATTTTCAACAACAAAAAAAAGAAGTAGTTCCGCTAACTGTAGAAATAAACAAAGACTCAAGAATATTAATCATATCAGGTCCCAATGCAGGAGGTAAATCAGTATGCTTAAAAACAGTGGCTTTACTTCAATATATGTTTCAATGTGGACTCTTAATACCTGCTTCCGAACTGTCGGAATTTGGAATATTTTATAAATTCTTTTTAGATATTGGAGACGATCAATCTATTGAAAATGACTTGAGTACCTATAGTTTTCGCTTGAAAAATATGAATGCTTTATTACAAGAAGCAGACGAATCTACACTTTTTTTAATGGATGAATTAGGAAGCGGAACCGACCCTCAATACGGAGGAGCCATAGCCGAAACGCTACTGGAAATATTATCAAATCGCAAGGCTTTTGGAGTGGTAACAACCCATTTTGGAAATTTGAAAGCCATGGCAAATCAAACAGATGGACTTGTAAATGCAGCTATGCTTTTTGATGAAGAAGAAATGAAGCCCCTCTTTACGTTGAAAATAGGAAAATGGGGGAGTTCGTTTACTTTTGAAATTGCCCGAAAAATAGGATTATCGGAAAATTTATTACAAACTGCTATCGAAAAAATCGGAACAACACAAATAGACTATGAGTTTCTTTTGCAAAAATTAGAAAGAGAGAAAATAGAACTTGAAAACCAAAAGAAAATGTCAGAAGCAGTTGACGGTCAATTAAAAGAACTTATTGATAAATATGAAAATTTAAAAACTAACTTAGAAACACAAAAATTCAATATACTCAAAGAAGCCAAAAAAGAAGCTCAAGATATGTTGAATACTACAAACAAACTTATCGAAAAAACAATCAAAGACATTAAAGAAAGTAAGGCGGACAAAGAACTTGTGAAGCAAACCAAAGAAGGAATAAAAACCTTTCATAAAGCCCTTGAAAAAAAATTACCAACCCCACCCAAGCAACCTATAAAAAAAGCGATTCAACAAGAAGATAATCGCATAAAAGAAATGGATTATGTTGTTATAAATGAAATAAATACTGTAGGACAAGTAACTTTTATTGATGGCGAAGATGTCGTTGTGTCTTTTAATTCTATCAATTTAAAAACAACCATAGACAAAGTACGTAAAACGAAAAACATTAAAAAAGAAACCAAGTCAAACACACCTCAGTATGGAGGTAAAAATATTTATACAGAGATTAATAAAAAATCAACTTCATTTAAATTGGAACTTGATATTCGCGGTATGCGAGCCGACGAGGCTACAGAAATCGTAGAGCGATACATAGACGATGCCATTTTACTCCGCATTCATGAAGTGAAAATTATACATGGAAAAGGTAGCGGAATCCTTCGCTCCATTACACGCGATATATTGGCTAAAAATATACATATACAGGAGTATTATGACGAAAAACTTGAATGGGGCGGGGCGGGAAAAACGATTGTAAAAATCAAGTAGAGTCTACAATAAAAAAAAATGCAAGTCGTTTTGTGAGTATACAACTCATAAAAGCATTGTTTATACCAATTTATGAATATTCAATATAACTTATCCTTACTTCCTTACAACACATTTGCTGTAGATGTAAAATGCTCGCAATTAGTTACTTTTGAACAAGAAGAAGAAATACAATCTCTTTTTCAAGAAAAAGTTTTTCAACGTAAATTTCTAATTTTGGGTTATGGAAGTAATATTTTATTTACACAAGATTTCGATGGTGTAGTTATTCAATTAAAAACCAAAGGAATAGAGAAAATAAAAGAAACAGATGTGGAGGTTTATCTGCAAGTAGCCGCAGGTGAATTGTGGGATGATTTCATTCAATATTGTATAGATAATACATACTACGGACTTGAAAATTTGGCAGGTATTCCAGGTTTAGTAGGTAGTAGTCCCGTCCAAAATATAGGAGCTTACGGCGTAGAAGCCAAAGACACTATACACAGTGTAAAAGGTTATTTTGTGCAATCTGAAAAAGCATTTGAGTTTTCAAATACCGACTGTGAATTTGCGTACCGAAGTTCTATATTTAAAACCAATTTAAAAAATCAATGCCTGATTACACACGTGATATTTCGCTTGTCGAAAAAAGAAAATTACAATATAAAATACAAAGCCTTAGAAGATTATTTTAAAAAAAATAATTTGTCCTTATCCTTAAATAATATAGCCGAAGCGGTTGTGAACATACGTAATAGTAAGTTGCCCAAGGTTGGAGAAATAGGAAGTGCGGGTAGCTTTTTTCAAAATCCCATAGTATTACGTTCACATTATCAAAAATTATTGGAAAAATATCCTAATTTAATTTCCTATGAAATGGGGGGCGAAAAAGTAAAATTAGCTGCTGGTCAGTTGATTGACCTTTTAGGATGGAAAGGAAAACGCATAGGAGATGCAGGTGTTTATCCCTTACAGGCTTTGGTGCTTGTCAATTACGGAAAAGCAAAAGGAAAAGAAATAGTCGATATGGCAAAACAAATACAATCAGATGTATACAACCATTTTGGAGTAGAATTACAATCAGAAGTAAACATTATATAACTTTTAGCTCATGATAGAAATAGTTTGTACCAATAAAAACAGCATAAGAAAAAAATATCCACTTGGAACCAAATTGTCGCACATAGCCGAAGATTTGAATATTAAATTGTCTTATCCCATCTTAGCGGCAAAAGTCAATAATAAAGTAAAAAGTCTTCAGTATGAGATTTATAAAAGTAAAGTGATTTCTTTTTTTGATATTTCTCATATCTCAGGATATACGGCATACGAACGTTCCATGCATTTTTTGTTATACAAAGCAGCTAAGGATATTTATCCTCAGGAGGAAATTATTATAAAATATTCAATTGTAGGAGGAAAATATTGCGAGTTTGAAAACTCAGACTTTCAAATTACTGATGAGGTAGTAGAAAAAATACTTGGTCGCATGCGGGAATTAGTAGCCAAAGACCTTCCTTTTATTCGTACACAAATGCTTACCGAAGAAGCCATGGCTCTTTATGAGGAAAAAGGACTAAAGGATAAAAAAGAACTCCTTCAACATAGAAAAATATTTTACACCTCGGTTTATTATTTGGAAAATACACCCAATTACTTTTTTGGTTGTTTGGTCCCTTCTACTAAGTGTTTGTCTGTATTTGATTTAGTTAAATTTGAATCGGGATTACTTTTAAGAATGCCCTCGCGTCATGACCCTTCAAAATTAATGAAATTAAGAGAAGCTCCCAAGTTGTTTTCTGTTTTTAAAGAACATAAAGAATGGAATAGAATTTTAGAAGTTCCTTATGTAGGTGCTTTAAATGAGGCAGTTAAAAAAGGTCGCTCCACCGAAATATTACTCATAGCCGAAGGTTTACAAGAGAAAAAAATGACACACATCGCCGATAGTATCGCCTCGCGTGAGCAAGTTAAAATGGTATTGTTAAGCGGTCCTTCTTCTTCGGGAAAAACTACCATAAGCAAACGCATTTCTGTACAGTTGGGCGTATTGGGATACAAACCTATACAGATTTCTTTGGATAATTATTTTATTGAACGAGAATTTACACCTAAAGATAAAGATGGAAATTATGACTTTGAACATATTAATGCTATTGATTTAGAGTTATTTCACGAGCAAATAAATGATTTGTTTAAAGGAAAAGAAATCAAAGTGCCTACATACGATTTTCACCAAGGGAAAAAAGTATGGAAAGGCAATACATTGAAATTAAAAGACAATTCAATTTTAATAGTAGAAGGAATCCACTGTTTAAATCCCTTAATATCGCAAAATGTAGAATCGGATAAAACATTTAAACTTTTTGTCTCGGCATTAACGTCTTTGGCTATGGATAAACAAAATCCCATCCATTCAAACGATAATCGACTGATTCGGCGTATTGTACGCGATTATCGATACAGAGGATATTCGGCAAAAGAATCCCTATGTCGCTGGGCTAGTGTAAGAAGAGGAGAAGAAAAATGGATATTTCCTTTTCAAGAAGAAGCCGATATAATGTTTAATTCAGCTATTCTTTGCGAACTGAGTATTTTGAAACACTTTGCTTTACCTTTGTTAAACGAAGTTACCGAAATATCGGATGAGTATACAGAAGCCATGCGGCTGAAAAAAATATTAAGCTATTTTGTTGAAATACCAGAAACTGATGTGCCTCAATCTTCTATTTTAAGAGAGTTTTTTGGAGGAAGTGTATTTAGTTATAAATAAAATTTATGCTATCAAAAAATGAAATAAAGTTTTTAAGGCAACTTCAACAAAAAAAATACCGCCGAGAAAACAATATGTTTATTGTCGAAGGGACAAAATCGATAATAGAACTCCTTAAAAGTAACTATGTTATAAAAAACATATACGCAACTTCGGATTGGTATGAAAAACACAAACACCTAATTGATTACTCCGTAACACTTGTTTCTCATAAAGAATGCGAACGCATTAGTTCCTTGCAAACTTCTCCCGAAGTATTTGCTTTGGTTGAAATGAAACAATCGGAAAAAATAATTTTATCCGATAAAATATTGATAATAGACGATATAAAAGACACGGGAAATTTTGGAACTATCATTCGTACAGCTGATTGGTTTGGAATAAAAACAGTGATTTGTTCCGAACAATCGGTTGAACTTTATAATCCTAAGACCATACAAGCTACCATGGGTTCGTTTACGCGTGTAAACGTTCATTATACCGATTTAAAAGTGTTTTTGCAAACACTCTCAGATGATTATGTGATTTACGGTACATTTATGGAAGGTGTGGCATTACATAAAGTAGCATTTGCTCCAAAAACTGCCGTTATCATAGGCAACGAATCGCGAGGAATATCTTCAGAAATAGACAAATTTGTTCAGGAAAAAATCTGTATTTCTAAGAAAAATAAGGAATCGGTTGATTCTTTAAATGCTGCAATAGCTACAGCAATAGTTTGTTATGAGTTGACAAAGTAGAAATTAAAACACTATACCAGCTTTTACTCCTAAAAATACATACCAGTTATTTTGATATTTATTTGCAATGTATTTATCTTGCGTTCCACCGGTATCGGTTGAAGGATCCCAAAATTTCACAGCCGATTCTTGAACTTTTGCCGTAAAGGTAATAATAATTGCATTTGAGTAACTTGCATTGGCTTTTACTCCCAATCCTGTTTCAGCCATAATACCGGGTTTGGCTCCGTGTAAAACATAAGCATTGGTATTAATTCCATGAGCAGACCTTGTTTTAGAATCAATAGACCAATGACTTCCGTAGCCTATATTCAAATACCAATGAGGCGAAAAGTCATGTGAAAGCATATTAAAACGTAGGTCTAAATAAATGGGAACAAATGCATTACGGGGTTTTGTCCAATAATCAAATTCTACGCCCAATCCCATCATAAAGTAATGAGAAAACTGATAGCCTACAAATTGCGAAAGCCCTACAACAGGTATCTTATTGGGAGTAGTTTTGTCTCCATCGTAAGAAACTTTGTGAATACCATTTAAAAAAGAAGGACTGGTGATAAAAACAGGGCCCCAATCTTTTCTATCAAAAGACAGCTGAGCTTGTGTATGTTTGATACAAACTGAAAGCAAAAGCGATACTATTAAAACACTTTTTAAGTAAGAAAATTTCATTTTCATGACGCACTAAAAATTTTACAAAAATACAAATTTTTATGTATGAAACAGGTGTTTTTTTGTGAAAAGAAAAAAAAACTACAAATTATTGAATTGTTTCCTATTTAGGAACGATATTGGTATTTGTTATTTTTGTACTTTTGTAGTCTATATAAAAAATAATATTTAAAATGGGTAGGATATTGGCTATTGATTATGGGCAAAAACGCGTAGGAATAGCAGTAAGTGATGAATTACAACTTATTGCAAACGGTCTATGTACCGTTCCTGCTAAAGAAATATTCTCGTTTTTGAAAACCTATCTTGCCAATGAAAAAGTAGAACTTTTTGTAGTGGGAGAAGCCAAAACACTCAACAATACAGCCTCATCAGCAAGTAGTTATATAGAACCATTTGTCAAAAAACTAACATCATTGTATCCCGAAATACCCATTGTAAGAATTGATGAACGTTTTACATCTAAAATAGCATTTCAAACCATGATTGATATTGGATTGTCGAAAAAGGCGAGAAGAAATAAAGCCTTGATAGACACCATCAGTGCAACTATTATTCTACAGTCGTACATGGAAAGTAAAGACATTGTAAAACAATATACTAATTAAATTATGATTTTACCAATAACCGTTTATGGTAATCCTATACTAAAAAAAGAAGCCGACTGGGTAGATGAAAATCAAGAAGGCATACAGGAGTTGATAGCCAATATGTTTGAAACTATGTATCACGCAAATGGAGTTGGCTTGGCTGCTCCTCAGGTTGATTATTCGTTGAATTTATTCATCATAGATACTGCCCCTATGATAGACGAAGAGTCGGAGGAAAAACCCCTAAAAGCTGTTTTTATCAACGCTGAAATAATAGAAATTTCGGGAGAAGAAACATCTTTTAACGAGGGATGTTTAAGTGTACCAGATATTAACGAAAATGTCATTAGAAAATCTACCGTAAAAATCAGCTATCAAGATGAAAATTTTGTTGAACACACAAAAACCTTTGACGGAATGTTAGCTCGCGTTATTCAACACGAATACGACCATATTATAGGGAAAACATTTATTGACAGACTGCCAAATATTAAAAAAATGCTACTCAAAGGAAAATTAAATGACATTTCGACAGGAAAGAAAAAAACTTTTTATAATACCAAATTAAATAAATAACCATTACTATTATGCAAAAATTAATATTTCAATTTATTGTAATTTTATTTTTATTTTTCGCTTGTGGTCCATCTCAAAAAACCCAAAAAGAAAATATTTTTCGCATGCAAAAAGAATTAGAAAGTAATTTTGATACAACAGCAATAGCGAAATTAATAGATATGTACGACACTTACATAGCTAAATATCCTGAAGATTCTTTAATCCCTGAATTTATTTTTCGTGTAGCAGAGGCAAACAGAGCCCTGATGAGGGGAACTCAAGCCTTGATAAATTACGACTTACTTATAAAGCAATATCCTAATAGTGAATATGTACCAGAATGTTACTTTTTAAAAGGACTTGTATTCGAAGATGTCTTGTACGACTTCAATGCAGCCAACCTTAGCTACAGAGAATTTATAGATAAATACCCCGAACATCACCTGAAAAATGATGCCGAACTGTCGTTGAATTATTTAGGCATGTCTATAGAGCAAATCATAGAAACTTTTTCCGATACGTTAACTGTTGATGCTATTCGCTAACAACGCTATGCAAGTAATTAATACCATAAACGACTTGTCGTCCTATAAACACGTGATTGTTACTATAGGCTCTTTTGACGGAGTACATTGTGCACATCAGCAAATACTTGATTTATTGAAATCTACGGCTAAAAAAATAGATGGAGTATCGGTTCTTATTTCATTTCAACCGCATCCGCGTACGGTTATAGATCCAGATTTTAAATTTCGTGTAATTAATACCGAAAAAGAACGTAATAACCGTATTGAAAAAGCAGGAATAGACTTTGTGTTGAATATTCCATTTACTAAAACATTTGCTTCTTTGTCGTATGCAGATTTTATCCAGTTCTTAACTAATAAAATA
>JAAYRN010000214.1 GCA_012518765.1 Bacteroidales bacterium | reverse complement strand
TCTTTAACTTGGTCTAATACAATCAAATCCTGTTGTTTTAAAATGGCATAATCAATGCTTCTATCTTGGACGGGCTGATAATTTATATTAGAGTCTGCTCCAAATAAAGCGTATAAATAAGGGCTTTCCTTTTCGCCATAAATAGACATAATCGAATAATTATTACTTACCGAAAAACTTAAATATAATTTATCGTCAAAACTAATGGGATAATCTACAATGTCTACATAAGCCTGCTGTATTCCTTCTTCAAAAAGGGTAAAGTTCATTTTCACTTCGGCATATCCATTTGACTGAATATCAGCAGAAGACACTGCTTTTTGAGTGTTGTTTATGTATAATTTAATGGGTAGTTTTTCAATATTTTCCTTGGTGTCGTTTCTTACAATTACCGTAAGTGTGATTTCCTGTCCTTTTTGAAATACAGGCGAATCAAACCAAGCCGTATCTATGTATGTATTTTTCACTGTGTTGGCTTTCAGTGGTACTAAATAGGTGGCAATCTGTTTATCCTTAGGTAAAGAAGAAAATGAAATTGCACTTTTTTGAAAATCGGAAATGAGGTATGTTAGTTTATTTTCTGTTTGACGTTGTGTCAAAAACGACATGGCATATTGCATTACTGTTTCCAATTGTGGCGAAGAAGATGAAATTTGAACATTTTGTATCTCTTTTTTTATTTCCTCTTTTGTTAAAAATTGCTGATGTTTGGGTTGAAAATCATTGGTAATCAATAAAAATTGATCGTCTTCGGCATAGGCATCTACAATGGATTTGGTTTTATCTTTTGCCTCGTCAAGCAGAGTACCTCGTTTAGATACATTTTCCATCGAAAAGGAATTATCAATATAACATGCTACATAACTGATTCCCTTGAGTTGTTTTGTATTGTCTTCCAATGGAATAAATGGACGTGCAAACGCTAACACTATGAAAGCTACTGCCAACAAACGCAGGCTTAAAATAAGTAGCTTTTTAAGCTGAGATTGCCGTTTGGTTTGTTCTTTTAGTTCGTGTAAAAAAAGTGTATTTGAAAAATAGAAGTGTTTGTATTTTCTGAAATTAAACAAATGCACGGCTATGGGGATAGCCAAAGCAAATAAAGCAAACAAAAACGAGGGATTTACAAAAATCATGATTTTATTTCTTCGTTAGTTCGTGGAAAATACTTTCCATCGTATATTCTTTTCGTTGCAAATCTAACAATGTAGCTTCTTCTTGCACAATTAGTTTTTGAATATCAGCTACTATATTTTCTTGGGATGTTATGTGGTATTTTTTAGCTTCTACTTCTTTAACTTCCAACACTCCTTTTAAAGATTTTATTTTTTGAATATCTATCGCTTTATCCAATTCTATACGTAGCATATAATGGGAAGCTAAGGATTTTTGCAAATGCTCTATGGTGTCGTCTGCTTTGATAAGCCCTTTATCGATAATAATTACCCTGTCGCAAATGGCTTCGGCTTCTTGCATAATGTGAGTCGAAAACAAAACGGTTTTATTTTTTCCTATGTCTTTAATCAAATTTCTGATGTCTATCAGCTGATTAGGGTCTAATCCCGATGTGGGTTCATCCAATATTAACACCTTGGGATCATGGATTAAAGCCTGTGCCAACCCTACCCTTTGCCTATAACCTTTTGACAAAGCTCCTATTTTTTTATGTTTCTCTTGTTCTAAACCCGTGAGTTTTATCATTTCTTCTACACGTTCGTTTTTGTTTTTTATCTTGTAGATACCTGCTACAAATCCCAAACTTTCTCTGACATACATATCCAAGTACAAGGGGTTGTTTTCGGGCAAATAGCCTATACATTTTTTAACAGCTTGGGGATCTTCTGTTGTGTCTATTCCACATACGCTTGCTACTCCCGAAGTCTGGCGTTTATAACAAGTTATAATTTTCATCGCAGTCGACTTTCCCGCCCCGTTGGGACCCAACAAGCCTACTATTTCGCCCTGATTTACTTCAAACGACACATTGTTTAGAGCTTTTTGTGTGCCATATACTTTCGTAATATTTTTTACACTTATCGACATGTTTTTTTTATTTCTTTTCCAATAGCAAAAGTACATAAAATTTTATTTACTTAGGTGTACATTTACTATAATTCTTAGATTTCAAATACTATGTATAAAAAAAAGTGGCACCCTTGTACCACTTTTTATCTTTATCGTTTAAAATTATCAGCTATTTTCTATTCGTCTGTTAATATAAGCTCGCTTTGGGTTACGTATATCACTCTTTCTTTGTTGTTTTTATACTCATCCAATACGGTAGGTCTTCCTTCGGTAATAAATACCAATACGCTCAAATGAGGTAAAACCACATCTTCTTCGCTTATTACCAAGGGAATATCATAGGTAAATGTTTTTTGATAGGTATTCCCTTTGAAATTTCCGCCTATATTTTCACCGTCTATTCCTAAGGGCATTTCTCTCAACATGTGATTGTGGCAGTACCTCATATTATTGGGTCTACTATCGTCCCACATAGCTGGGTAATAATTTTTCCCATTTGATTGAGGACCCCAAATACTGTCTTGAAGAACAACTATGTGTACGTAATTATTTCCTGTTAAGGCTGTACTATTGGCTGTGAAATAAGCCTGTACGTTGCAAGTTAATTTTC
>JAAYRN010000213.1 GCA_012518765.1 Bacteroidales bacterium | reverse complement strand
GGATAAGGTAATCGTAAAAATGGCTCTCCAAATGAATAGAAGGGCATGGATACGAAAACTTTGGGATAAATCATCGAATTTTGAATTTGATTTTTCTACTTGAAATCTCTAATGGACAATTTGGGATTATAATACCAATACGTTGTCTATGTATTGCAGGGTAAAACTTATTATACCTTATTTTGATTTATTTTTCCTTTATGTATATGTGTCTTACGTTGTTTACTCCTGTTTCTCTTTCATCAATATCAAATTTTTTGGTGTCTTTTATTAAGGGTAATAATTTTGGGAAACCGTAGTTTCTTGGATCAAAATCAGGTTTCTTTTTAAGAATGTAATTGCCCAAGTTTGCCAAAAATGTCCAACCCGTTTCGTCAGCTAAATCATTTACACTTTCTGTTAAAATTCTAATAATTTCATTACCTACCTTACTTAGAGGCTCCTTTTTTTCTGTTTTTACAATAGATTTTTTGGTATTCTGATTTTTTGAAACAGATGTTTTTAAAATTTCTATATAAATAAATTTATCACAGGCTGTAATAAAAGGTTTTGGTGTTTTCTTTTCTCCAAAACCAATCACCCTCATTCCTGCTTCCCTGAGGCGAGTAGCTAATCGAGTAAAATCACTATCACTGGATACAATGCAAAAACCGTTTACTTTTCCAGAATAAAGAATGTCCATTGCATCAATTATCATTGCGTTGTCGCTGGAGTTTTTTCCAGTTGTATAGCTATATTGTTGAATTGGCGTAATAGCATTCTCTAAAAGGACATTTTTCCAACCTGAAACGGTCGATTTAGTCCAGTCTGCATAAATTCGTTTTATGGTTGGAGTTCCATTTTTAGCAATTTCTTCAAGCATTTCTTTTACATTTTCGTATGGAACATTGTCTGCATCAATTAGTACTGCAAGTTTATCTTCTGTCATTTTGATTTTATTTGTGTCTTTTCTGATAATTATGTTAACCTTTAGTTTAACCTCTACAAAAATACTCTTTTTTTGATTACTCAGTAAAAATATAAATAATAGAGTGTAAAAGGTGATTTCTTGAGCGGATAGTTGGCTTCCTGAGCGAAGTCGAAGGAAGCTGTTGTTTGCGATACTGTGAGGGAGCGTAGATTGGGAAATAACGGTTCAGTAGTTTGGCGAAGTGGTGGAATGTGGACGACATCCTTGTTTACTATTACAAAATATTGGGCAGGGCAAAAGTTTTCAAACTACTTCTGTACTCACCATTGGTTATATTGGATGTTTCCTATTCGCTGTTGTTTTCCTTTGATATACAATGAATTAGTTTTAATTTAATTTCTTCGGAAAAATCCTCTTCATATATCAGAGAGTCAATAATATCTTTTAAAAACTCTTTTTCTATCCGTCCTGCTGCTAAATGATAACTTATGGTTTCCATTTTATATAAGAATCTTTGGGCTGCATCCAAGTATCCATTTTTTAAGAGAAAAATACTACCTAAAGAAATCGCTATTCGCTTATTGCCATCCTGAAAACAATGACTTTTATTTGCAGCAAAAAATAGATGTGTTAATTTGTCAATAAAAGTAGGGTAATACATATCGTTTTGGATATGTTCTAAAGTAGCCTCCAGAGAAGCAATATTAATAATTTTATTGGTTCCACCACCACTTACGGCAATCGTCTTTTTGTGGATATTGACAACTTCTTGAATGTCGGTAATATAAATTATCGTCTTCATTAGCTGTTCTTTAATCTTTTAAAAACTGCTTTTGCTTCCTCTAATTGTTTTTCAAAATTAACACTTTGCTCACCAAGAAAACGCTCAAAATCAGCTGGAGAAATAGAATGTATGTATTCTTCCAGTTTTTTATGGAAGGCATCTCTAAAATGTAAATCCCTTGATGCCATTTTTATTCTTGCATCCTCAATATGGGGACGTTGTAATGGATGTTCGGAAAAATAAATAAATATTTCTTCAACCTCGTTTGGTCGTAATTTACGACCTACTTTCTTATAATATTCTTTTATTTCAAAAGCAATTCCAGTCTCAAATGATGCAACAAGATTAAGAATCTCTGCATACATGGTATCTCTTGCATTATCTTTAGCTTCAAGTTTTAATATTTGTTTGTATTCTTGTACATTCTCCTTAAATATACATTGATAAATCTTGTCGGTAAACAGTGAATACTTATAGTTCCCCATATCTACATATCGGCTTAATGCGGAGGTAAATTCTTTTCTGTATTTACTTTCTCTAATTGCAGTTGGTAGGTAATCTGCATCTTTGCGATTAATGTATTTTGTTCCGCCACCTGTTCTTTCATTGATTGTTTCAATTACAATATCTAACATTTTGGAACGTAAAAGTTTAGCATTTTCACTCTCTTTAAGTAACATTCCTAAATTTAAAAATGCACGGAAATTAAAAAGTCCTAATTGTGTTGTTTTGCTCGGGACATTTATGACATGACCAAATTGTAACTTTAAGTCTTTTAGTTGTTTACCCTTACTTAAAATGTATCCATTGTGTTTTAACTCTTGGTTGTAATTTTCCAAATATCTTTTGATTGTTCTTTCATCAACACCATAAAAATCAGCGACCATTTGAGTCGTAAATTTATATTCACCCTCAAATAATATACCTGACAACCCAATATATTCTTGAATTTTTTCTAAAGCAAATCGGTTGTTTAATATATTTTGTCTGTCTATATTTGAACTCGTTAAATCTTTCATTCTTAAATGTTTTTTACAAAGATACATGATTTGTACAATGCCTATTTACAATGAATGTTAATGGTTTTATATACGATATTCGTATGTTTTTATTATATAACGTTTGTATACTAATTTTATGT
The DNA here is from genome assembly GCA_012518765.1 of Bacteroidales bacterium. GTDB lineage: Bacteria > Bacteroidota > Bacteroidia > Bacteroidales > WCHB1-69 > UBA5266. The sequence goes on along the minus strand of JAAYRN010000213.1, from coordinate 3,275 downwards.
GTATATTTTAAATCTTTCATATATAATTGAAATATAAAAGTTTAAATCAAAAAGAATATAAATTGGAGTTGTTTTATGAGTAGGTGATTTTAGTAAAGTTATTGAAGAAAATCATGTAAAACTTTGATTAAACAATTGTTATTTCCTGTTAAAATAGAAATGAACTCCTATACTTCCACTTGATTCATAAATATATAAATCACTTTTCTTCATAAACAAAGCCGCCCCAAGTTGAACTTGAAGTTTTATGTTTTCAAGCCCAGCTCTAAGAGTTAAAGCGGGTTCAAATAAAAAATTATTATTGTTTGCTTGTACGTGATCGATAAGATTCAAATCATAAAACACAGGGTTTTCTCCTCTGATTTTGAAATGGTTTAGATAAACAAGACGAGCAGTTATAGCAGCAGAGAAATACTTGTGTTTAAAACCAAACGAAGGCTGAATGCCCAACCTAAGTATATTTGAATTAAAAAGACCATTTGCATGTTCTTCTGTTAAAAATTTAAGTTCCATATCACCAAAACCAATTAGACCATAAGCCTCTAAAATAAGATAATCAAGATCCTTGATAGGCATAAAATACCCAGAGCCTAACTCGTACAGATAACCCTTTCCACGAATATCCCCTGATAAATTGTAAAAGGAGAGGTTTGCCATTAAACCAACGTTATCCGTTAAGGCATACGCATATTGAGCATCCAATCCCAAATCAAATTCTGAGCTTTGACTCAAATTAGTTGTAAACTCTCCTTTTTCTGAAAATAGAGGGACGTTTCGAGGTGTTGGACAGTAAAACACAGGATTACATGACTGGAACATAATGGAAACAAATAACAATGAAATACATATCGCTGTTTTTTGAAGTGTCATAAGTTTATTTTATATAGATTAATAAAAAACCATTTCTCCTAAAACTCTGCTACAAAAGTATACATTATTTTTACACTATTTTTACTTTTAGCAAAAATATTTTTTAGAAATTGAGTGTGAGCGGTTTGTGAGGATAGTTGGCTTCCTGAGCGAAGTCGAAGGATGCCGTTATCTGCGATACTGTGAGGGGGCGTAGATTGGGAAGTAACGGTTCGACGACTTGCCCCAGAGCGGATTTACCGATAAAGAATACTTGCTATTGCGATAAACTGGCTGTTATAGACTGCATTTTTTATGTTTGGTAAACTCTCTATGGTTTTAATTATTGTTTTTTATAAATTTACAATTTGGATAACTGCTACATCCGTAAAAATCTCCATATTTTCCTTCTTTCAATATCAATTTATTGTTACATCTTGGACATATATTTTCCTTTATATTTTGCTGTAATTTGTGAATATTTTTTATATGTTCTTGTGATGTTATTTTTGGGTTGTTTTTGTGGATAATTATTTTTTTATATATTTCGTTTATTTCCGACGAATCAAATATATTGTCCCTTTTCTGTTCAAGCCATTTTTTCATATCCGAAATAGAGCCAACTTTTTCAGAGAAATGCGTCATTATTTGTGCTTTTGGGAATACAATTATTGAAATAAAACAATCTTTCTTTCCAATGATTTTGCTTAATGCATAAATATGGTTTTTGTTTTGTAAAATTGGATTGTAAAATCTGTATTTGTTTTTTCCGTAATTTAAAACCTGTGTCCAATATCTCATTTTGTCCTTACCATAGATAAATCCCGAATAATTTTTAGTTTCGATTACAAAAATTCCAGTTTGTTTAATAACAACGTGGTCAATTTGATAGGATTTCCCTTCATGAAATAATAGCAAATCATTGATAATGTATTTTTCATTTGGAATTTCTTTCCCGATATTAAAACTAACTCTAAACTCTCCAATTCTCCCTTTCATTTTGGGAGATTTTAAAAAGATAATTATACAAGCAAGGAGTATAGATATAACAATTATACTATTCATTGGACTATAAAATTTATAAATCATTTTTCATCTCAAGAGTGTTAATGTCAGCAAAGACCTTCTTCGAGCATAGCTTACGATATTCGTGTGTTTTTATTATATAACGTTTGTATACTAATTTTATGTGTATATTCTAAATCTTTCATATATAATATGAAATATAAAAATTTAAATCAAAAAAATGTCTATACGAATACTTGGTTTTATTTGTATTCAGATAGTAAATAGTATATATCATGCTTTTCTAGTTTTTTCACAAAAGTATACATTACTTTCTATTATTGTATGATAAAAAAAAATAAAGATAAAGAGTAAAAAAAGATATTTAAGTCTCTATTTTTGTGTTTTTATAAACAACCTTAGAGTTTTTATAATGTTGGTAGCGATGCAATACTTCGTCTATGTATTGCAGGGTTCGGTCGGCACGGTAAAACCTATTACATCTTAGTTGCATTTTGATTTTAGCCTTTCTTTTCGAAAATATTTGCAACGCCACTTCCACATGATTGTCCCATTTGTTTTCATCCAAGCCCTGTAGCTTTGCTAATTTTCGAGCATCTTCAATGCGACAACTTCCTGCGTTGTAGGATGCTAAAATAAATTTTATTAAATCGTTGGTATCTGTTACTCCCATTTTTATGTATTTTTGTTTTAAAAAATACAAGTATTCACAACCTGCTTTGATTTGTTTTTCGGGTGAGTCGCCAATATTCAATCCCCAGCGATTGGCTGTAGCGGGCATAAACTGCATTAATCCGTAAGAACCTCCTTTGCCTGTGGTGTGTACATGGAATTTAGACTCTTGATACATCAAAGCAACCACCAAAAGCCAATCAAACTGATACTTTGTAGCGTATTTTTCAATAATTTCATCGTAAGGAGAAATTTGCTGTAACGTAGGGTGATTTTTATGATACAAAATAGATTTACGCGTAGTAGAGGAGGGGTCGTAGTATTTTTTGAGAAGAAATGTATAAGAAGGTGTTTGTTTGAAACGATTCATCCATGCGTTTATATGTGTTAATAAACTGTCGTTACGCTTTTTGCAAATCCAATGCAAGGAGTTGGATGTGGATAAAACAACCGAATAATCAATGTTTTTGTGAAAAATGGAATTGGCGTGTATGTTTTTTAAATAATCTATGCTAAAATCGCAATTTCCCTCATTTATTTCTTCGATAATTTCTTCGGTGAAAACGGCTAATTTTTGAGCATCTATACTCATGGGATAAGCGGCTTTTAATCGAAAAAAGTAGGGATAATGTCTTGTTATTGGGGTTTTTAAGCAATGTTTTTCTTGGGTGGTAGATGCTAATGTAGAATCTTTGGTAATGAAAAACTTGTTGCTTTTATGTTGCAAT
>JAAYRN010000212.1 GCA_012518765.1 Bacteroidales bacterium | reverse complement strand
ATCGTATGGGGCGATTTAATGAATTATGAAGATGTACTAAAATGTGTACAAGGTGCTGATTATGTATTACATGTAGGAGGAATGGTTTCCCCCGAATGCGACAACTACCCCCACACCACTTTGAAAGTAAATGTAGAAATCACAAAGAATATTGTCAATGCCATCAAAGAACAACCTAATCAAGACGAAATTGCTTTGGTTTACATAGGCTCTATAGCTCAAACCGGACATCGTTCGGTGCCTTATCACTGGGGCAGAATTGGCGACCCCATCTATCCCAGTATTTACGACCATTACGCCCTATCGAAAATCATAGCCGAACGTATAGTTGTTGAATCAGGATTAAAAAAATGGGTGAGTCTGCGACAATCGGGAATACTTTATACCGACTTGATTTTAAAAGGATTAAACTCTATTATTTTCCATATACCTTTTGATTCTGTCATCGAATGGGCAAACTTAGAAGATTCCGGTCGATTGTTGGCAAATGTTTGTGAAGATAATGTCCCTTCCGAATTTTGGAACCGTGCCTACAACATCAGTAGCGGTCCATCTTATCGAATGACGTTCAATGAGTTTATCAGAAAACTATTACAAATGACCTACTCACCTCCTCCCGAAAAAATATTTAATTTAAACTGGTTTGCACTGCGTAATTTTCATTGTTACTGGTATTCTGATTCCGATGTTTTGGAAAATTATTTACATTTTAGAGTAGGTATTGATTGTAATGATTATTTTGAAAAAATAAGGAAAGAACTCCCTTGGTATTTTAAATTAGTCAAAATACTTCCTGCTTTTGTTATCAAAATAGTGATGAGATACATGGTATATTATTCAAAAAATGGTACTATGTATTGGATTAAAAATCAGAACAAACAGCGTATTTCGGCTTATTTTGGCTCTTACGAAAAATGGAAAAACATTCCCACATGGGAAACATATACACCTGCTGAACCTAAGAACGAACCCATTATTTTACATCACGGTTACGACGAAAGCAAACCATCTACAGAATGGGAAATCAACGACATGCAACAAGCTGCTGCATTTCGTGGAGGAAAATGTTTATCGGTAAACATGCAAAAAGGCGATGTAAATACAGCTTTGGAATGGGAATGTCAGTTTGGTCATCGTTTCAAGGCATCTCCTACCTTAATTTTAGGATGCGGGCATTGGTGTCCCGACTGTTTGCCTCTACCTTATAACTTTGACGCTATAGCCAAAGGCAATCCATTTTTCGCTCAAGTTTGGTACAATTCCCACGATAAAGACGAAAACAATGTATATGATTCATCCATTTTCGATGAATGGGAAAATTAAAAAATTCACTATAAAAATTTATGTATTTTTGCATATCTATTTTCTAACACAAAAAAACAAAATATTTATGTCAAAAAAGATAATTCACACCGAAAAAGCACCTCAAGCAGTAGGTCCTTATAGCCAAGCCGTAGAGGCAAATGGAATGTTGTTTATTTCGGGACAAATTCCTGTTGACCCTTCAACGGGTAAAATGCCAGAAGGTATTACAGCACAAACCGAACAAGTAATGAAAAATATTGGAGCTATTTTAAAAGAAGCAGGCTATACCTACGAACACGTTATAAAATCGACCTGTTTATTAACAGATATGGCTGATTTTAAAGCCATGAACGAAGTATATGCTAAGTATTATCCCAACAACCCGCCTGCACGTGCGGCTTTTGCTGTCAAGGGTTTACCTTTAAATGCCATGGTAGAAATAGAAACCATTGCCACGAAATAAAATATCAATAAATATAAATAAATCAAAATGAGAAAATTAAATGTATTATTAACGATTACTTTTTTATCGTTTATTTTTGCAGCTAATGCACAAGATTCACCCAAAGATGCCGAGAAGAAAGAAGGCTATCAGTTTACAGAATTAAAACGTTTGCCCGCCACTTCGGTCAAATCACAAGACAGAGCAGGAACCTGTTGGTCATGGTCAGCTCTTTCGTTTTTAGAGTCTGAAATGATTCGAAAAGGAAAAGACTCAGCCAGTTTAGCTCCTCTTCACATCGTTTGGAATACCTACAATGAAAAAGCCATTCGCTATGTAAGAATGCATGGAAAACTAAATTTCAGTCAAGGTGGTTCATTTGCTGATGTTATATGGTCAATCAAAAAAGACGGAATCGTTCCTTTTGACGTATATACAGGATTAAATTACGGTGATTCTATTCACGCTCACAGCGAATTAGAAAGAGTTTTAAAGGCTTATGTAGATGTAATTATCCGAAATCCTAACCGAAAATTAAGTACCGCTTGGTTGCGTGGTTATAATGGAGTTTTAGACGCTTATTTGGGCGAAAAACCCGAAAAATTTACCTACAAAGGGAAAGAATACACACCACAATCTTTCTACACCAATGTAACAGGCTTAGATATGGATGATTATGTAAGCTTAACCTCTTTTACTCACCATCCTTTTTACACAAGTTTTGCCTTGGAAATTCCCGACAACTGGATAGGTGAAACAAGCTACAACATCCCCTTAGATGAATTAATGGATATTATGGACAAAGCCATCGACAACGGCTACACTTTTGCGTGGGGCTCTGATGTATCGGAGGAAGGATTTTTACGCAGAGGAAGCATTGCTATAGTTCCCGACTTAAACACAGTTGAAATGGCTGATTCTGAAATATCAAAATGGACAAGCATGCCCAAAAATGATAAATTAGCCGAGTTTCTTAAAAATCCAGGCAAAGAAAGAGTTATCACACAAGAAGAAAGACAAATAGCATTCGACAACTACGAAACTACCGATGATCACGGATTACACGTTATAGGAAAAGCAGTTGACCAAAACGGAAATAAATATTTTATCGTAAAAAATTCGTGGGGCGAATACGGTGATTATAAAGGATATTTATACGCTTCCTATAATTTCGTAGCTTATAAAACAATGAATATTATGATTCATAAAGATGCTATCCCTAAAAATATAAGAAAAAAATTAGGCATAAAATAATATGCTTTTAGCATAGATGCAGAAAAAGAGACTTCCGAAGAAGTCTCTTTTTTTATTAATTTCTAAATCAAAGTGAACTTTTGTATGAAAAAAAATTATACTTTTGTTTCGTAAATTTACGAAATAAGAAATATGCGAAAGAAAAAAGAGTATTTTACTGAAAATCAAAGAAAAATATCTATGTATAGCAAAGCTTTATCCAATCCTGTACGTGTTTTTATTCTTGATTTTTTACTAAAAAATGCAAGCACATGTTGCTACAGTGGCGATATGATAGAAGAATTACCCATTGCTCGTTCTACTTTATCCGAACATTTATCTGAACTCAAAAGAGCAGGACTTATACAGGGTGAAATCAATCCTCCCTACATCAAATATTGTATTAATCGTGAAAACTGGGAGGAAGCCAAACGTTTATTATCAAACTTTTTTAAACAATAATATTTTTTTACTTTTTCATTTCGTAATAATGCGAAATGTTTTAAATCAAAGCTATATGGAAATAAAAATTTTAGGAACAAGCTGTTCAAAATGTAAGGAATTAGAAAAAATAACGCGAGAGATAGTAGCGGAAAATAACATTAATGCCACTGTTATTAAAATAGATGACATTATGGATATTATGAAATATGGAGTGTTGTCATTTCCTGCTCTTGTTATAAACGACAAAATTGAGGTAAAAGGGCGAGTCCCCTCCGCCAATGAAATTAAAGAAATTTTATCTACATATTATTAAATCATATACATCATGAAGCAAATCATAGCACTTAGTTTAACGCTCATTATTGCAATAAGTAACTTATCGTGTAACCCTCAAAACGAACAACACCCCAAAAAGTACACCGTAGTATCCAACAAAATTGAAGTGTATTACTTCCATTTTAGCCGTCGCTGCAAAACATGTCAATTGCTTGAGGAAAATACTAAATTAGCCTTGGAACAACTCTATGGCAATGAGATAAAAAAAGAAAAATATGTTTTTAAAAGCATTAATTTAGATAAGACTGAAAATAAATCCATAGCCAAAGAACTGGGAGTTGGAGGACAGGCTTTGTTGGTAGTAAGCGGTTCTAAAAAAATTGACATCACAAATCAAGGATTTATGTATGCTCAAGATTTTGAAAAGATAAAAAAAGAGATACGAATTGCTATTGATAAAATCAATAAATAACTATCAAAATGGAATTTATACAAAATATATTAGCTAATACTCAGTATGCATTTATAGCCGCATTTATACTTGGATTAATGACGGCAATTAGCCCTTGTCCTTTGGCTACCAATATTTCAGCTATAGGATTTATCAGTCGCGATATTTCACATAAAAATCGTATTTTTATTAGTGGTTTATTCTATACACTCGGACGCATAGTGAGTTATACAAGCATTGCTGTAATTTTATATTTCACGGCAAATCAGATAAATATATCTATTTTTCTTCAAAAGTGGGGCGAAAAAATTTTAGGTCCTTTATTGATTATTATAGGTTTGTTTATGCTTAACATTATCAAAATAAATATATTTACATCGGGTAATTTTACAAATAAGATTGAAGAAAAACTAAAAAAAAGCTATTGGAGTTCTTTTTTATTAGGCTTACTATTTGCCTTGGCTTTTTGTCCGTATAGTGGTGTACTTTATTTTGGCGTACTTATACCCATGAGTGTGGTTAGTGTTAGTGGGTTGTTTCTTCCCGTTGTTTTTGCCATCGCAACTGCCCTTCCTGTTGTTTTATTTGCTTGGTTATTAGCGTACTCTATAAAAAGCATGGGAATGTTTTATAACCGCATAACTACCTTTGAATATTGGTTTAGACGCATAGTGGCTATACTGTTTATAGGTGTGGGTGTGTATTACATTATTTTAAATGTCATTTAAAAAGATTTGAATATGGAATTAAAAAAAGAATTAAATATTTTATTTTGGATTATAGTAGTGTTTTTGGGAGTGTTTTTCTTACCGATAAACAGTCCTATATTTAACACTGCCGTAGAAGCTACCCTTGACCTCTCAAAATGGTATGCACGTGAACATGTTATATTATGTTTACTACCTGCTTTTTTGATAGCTGGGGTCATATCTATTTTTATTAGTCAAGGGGCTGTTATTAAGTGTTTTGGAGTCAATGCAAAAAAATGGATCGCCTATACGGTTGCTTCGGTATCGGGAGCTATTTTGGCTGTATGTTCGTGTACTATTTTACCTTTATTTTCGAGTATACACAAACGAGGTGCTGGCTTGGGACCAGCTATTGCTTTTTTATATTCGGGTCCGGCTATTAATATTTTAGCTATTATTCTTACTGCTCGTATTTTAGGATTTGAAATGGGTGTAGCTCGTACCATAGGTGCTATAGCCTTTAGTATTATTATAGGACTTATTATGAGCTTTATTTATCGAAAAGAAGAGAAGGACAAAACTCAAGAACAATTAAATTTCTCTGACAATTCCGAAGGGAAACCATTGTGGCAAACCGCTATTCATTTTTTTACATTGGTTTTTATTTTGATATTTGCAAACTGGGGTGCTCCTTCGTCAAACGACACAAACAGTTTGTGGTATTATATCTGGATATATAAATGGTATATTACGGGAGGATTTGGCTTAATACTTGTTTTTTCAATGATTTATATACTTAAACTCAAAAGCTGGCAAGTTTTACTTGGGGCTACTATTACAGCATTAAGTGCATTGATTATTGCCAATCCTTTAGTAAGTATGGTAGTTGGAATAGCTGCAGTAAGTTCGATTGCTCTTTTGGATAAAACCGAAGGAAATGAAAACAAAGAATGGATATTGTCTTCATGGGGATTTGCCAAACAAATTATTCCTTTACTTGCTATAGGTGTAGTAATTGCAGGTTTTTTATTGGGTTCTACTCACGACAACACAAGCATAGCTGGCATAATACCCCAATCGTGGATTGTGTGGGCTGTCGGTGGAAATTCCTTTTTATCCAATCTATTGGCTTCGATAGTGGGTGCATTTATGTATTTTGCAACTTTAACCGAAGTTCCTATTATTCAAGGACTAACAGCTTTGGGCATGGGTAAAGGTCCTGCTTTGGCTCTGCTTTTGGCAGGTCCGTCTCTTTCGCTTCCTAATATGTTAGTTATCCGAGGTGTAATGGGAACGCAAAAAACTATGGTTTATGTTACCATAGTTGT
>JAAYRN010000211.1 GCA_012518765.1 Bacteroidales bacterium | reverse complement strand
TTATCGTAAATAAATCATCAATATATTTATGCTTAGCCTTTGCTTCAGTACAACCTATTAATTCTTCGGCTATACCATTCACATTTTGTACTATACCTAATTCATTTGTTACAATTACAGCATCGCCCATACTGTACAACATGGTTTTATATTGTGCTTGTAACATATACATTTTTTTATACATACTTTGCTTTTTATTTGACTTTTTCAGTAAAAATAAAAACACAAAAAGTAAAAGTATAATGGTGAAGAAAATAGCTATATATATCTGTGATTGAATTTGTTGAGCATAAAATTCATCGGCAGGTAAAACAGTATATATATAAAGATTTGTATGTTTTACATTATGTACTACAAACAAATCTTGTTTTTTAAATAATGAGTTTTTTTGAGAAACCTGCCCTGTATATAAATTATTTTTTTTAACAGAATCAAGTACGCTATATGACATGAAAAATGAATCTTGCGAATATTGTTTGATTTTGTGTATTGCATAATTATAGTGTGCTAAAGAAGAATCTGTTTGAAAAAGCACATTTGTAAATGTATTTCGAGATACATCTGTAAGTATTTTTTGTGCAAGAGTTTTATTAATTGTTTTTGAAACAGAATTTTGAAAAACTAAAAAACCTAATCGCTCATGTGATTTGGAAAATAAAGGTGCCACAAAATCAACTACTATAAGTGAATCAGTATTGTAGTATAAATCAGAAACATGTACGGTTTGTTCCGGAATGGTTTCATATTTTATATCATAGTTAAATTGCAAATTTGTAATTCTTTTTGATTCAAAAGAAAAAGAAGAGTCTATAAAAAAAATACTTACAATATCATGTTCTTCGGCTATAATAGAAAGGAGTTTTTTTAATTTTGAATAATTTTTCTCGGCAAGATATTGAGAAACAAATGTTTGTATATACGGGTTTCGAGCCATTAATTTAGCATTATTTATTTTATCAACATACCAATCAGATATTTGCTTAGATTTTAATGAATTAACAGCTGAAATGTATGAGTATGTATTTGATTTAAATGCAGCATTTTGATGTTGAACATATATCCAAACACCACCACAAAAAAATAAAAAAACAGCAATAAATATGTAAACCCGTTTATTACGTAACACTATAAAACGTTTTAATAAATAGCGTAAAATAATTTCAAATATATTGTAAAGTACCGAAAAAATAATTATTTAATCACTATTGTCGAAGTGTTTTTTTAAAAATCATAGTATTATTTTGAATGACAGTATGTTATCTTAAAATTTATTGCTTGAAGATTGTTTGGTAAAACAGCTCTTGCTTGATTCGTAATTGCTTGATTTTCATGCGATTTGAATTGATTGTGTTGTGTTTTTTGTTTTAAGATTATTTAATATAGGTATACATTTATTTAGAGTTTTTGATTTTGCTTTAAAAAAAAGTACTATTTTTAAAAAGTAGAGAAATTCAATATAAATAAATATGAGAGTAATTAGTCTATTACTTTGTTTAATAAGTGTAGGAAATGTTGCTGTTTCACAGGTTTACTATCACACTGATTTTGAAACAAATTCTGTAGGCACTGCATACGAGCGATCTGTGTGG
>JAAYRN010000210.1 GCA_012518765.1 Bacteroidales bacterium | reverse complement strand
TGCGAAAAAGGTCCGTGTCCTATATCGTGAAGTAGAATAGCAATTAAGGTAGCCTCTTCTTCTTCTTTTGTGATTTCTATGTTTTTTGATTTGAGTACATCAATGGCTTCTTGCATGAGATGCATGGCACCCAAGGAGTGCTGAAAGCGAGTATGCGAGGCTCCGGGGTAGACTAAATAAGTTAGTCCCAATTGTAAAATATTTCTAAGCCTTTGAAAATAGGGGTGCTGTATGAGGTCAAAAATTAAATTATTTGAGATACTGATAAATCCATAGACGGGGTCGTTGATAATTTTGCGTTTATTCATGTTTATTGAAATAAAAGGGTAATTTCTTTTTCGTTGTACAAGACAAAAATCCTTTTGCCACTGGGTGAAATTTCGGGAGCTTCGCTGGTGAGTAATAGGCGTATAATTTCGCTCATTTCTTCGTAAGTTAATATTTTTCCTTTTTTTACACACAACGTTTTAGCCATTGAATGAGCCAAATTATTTTTTCGACTTAGGCGGAGTGAAATTAAATTGTTTTTATAGGCTTCTAATAAGCCTTCCATTACTTTTTGTACATCATTTTCCTTGAAATCGGCAGGTATTCCATTGAGTATAAAGGTGTTTTTTCCGAAAACTTCCATATCAAAACCTAATGAGGTAAAATCGGGGAGGAGTTCAGAAATAATAGCTGCATCTTGAGGGGCAAATGTGAGTGATTCGGGAAACAGGAGTTTTTGAATATCTATTTTTTGCTGGTTGATACGCTCTAAAAAACGTTCATACAGAATACGTTCCGATGCGGCTTCTTGGTCTACAATCATAAATCCAGACATGATTCTAACCACGATATACTTATTAAGTGTTTGAAACAGCATGGTTTCGCTTATTTCTTCTTCCTCTTCGTTGTGGATTTTATTTTCTAAGTCATCGTGTAGTTTCAGTTGTTCGTCGGTAATGTAGGGTAGTATTTCGTCTGGAATATTTTCTTTTAGTCCTTCGTAAATTTTCGACCATGCTACTTCGTCTTGTTTGTTGTTTTTGAAAGGAGATGAGGTTTTAAATATTTTTCCTTCAGGTTTTTGTGTGGAAAATGGATTGTAATCAGGGTTGGTGTGTATTTTAGGCTCCTTAGGTATTTTATTACCTCCAATGGCACTAAAGTCTATAGGAGAAATATTGTCAAAATCAATTTGTTGTGATGATAAATTAAAGTTTCCCAAGCTGTGTTTGACGGTTGAACGTAAAATGGAGTAAATAAATTTTTCTTCCTTGAATTTTACTTCTGTTTTGGTTGGGTGTATGTTTATGTCTATTTGTGCGGGGTCAACTTCAAGGTATATAAAATAGGTGGGGAAGTGTTTGGCTGGAATCAGCTCTTCCATAGCGTTGCAAATGGCATGGTGAAAATAGGGATGTTTTATAAATCTTTCGTTTACAAATAGGTATTGTTCGCCTCGTGTTTTTTTTGCTGATTCGGGTTTCCCTATAAAACCGCTGATATTGACTAATTCGCTTTCTTGCTCCAAGGGGAGTAAGCGTTCGTTATAGTTACTGCCAAAATAATTGATAATTCGTTGTTTTAGAGATGATTTTGGTAGATGATGCTCTTGTTTGTCGTTGTGATAAAGCGAAAAACTTATTTCGGGATGTACCAAAGCTATGCGAACAAATTCTTCTACTATGTGGGAATATTCAACATTGTCCGATTTTAAAAAATTTCGACGAGCAGGTACGTTGTAGAATAGGTTTTTGACAGCAAATGAAGTTCCTGTTTCGCACTGACAAGGAGTTTGCTCTGTACATTGTGAACCGCTTAGGGCTAAGTGTGTGCCAATGTCTGAGTTTGAGGTTTTTGTTTTTAATTCTACGTGTGCAATGGCTGCTATGGATGCGAGTGCTTCACCTCGAAATCCCTTGGTATGCAAGGTGAAAATATCTTCTACCTGTATTATTTTTGATGTAGCGTGGCGTTCAAAACACAAGCGAGCATCGGTATCGCTCATGCCTATTCCATTGTCTACTACTTGGATAAGCGTACGCCCCGAATCTTTGATGATGAGTTCAATGGAAGTAGCTTTTGCGTCTACGGCATTTTCTAATAATTCTTTTACAACCGAAGCGGGTCGCTGAATGACTTCGCCAGCAGCAATCTGATTAGCAACGGAATCGGGGAGTAGATGTATAATGTCAGACATGATTAAAAAAACATAAAGTATAACAATAAAATTAAGAGAGCAACCCAAACCAAGATACGGGTATTGGATTTTTGTTTCATTTTTCTTTTTTCTTGCAAGCTCACATGCAAGCGTTCACGAAATTCAATATTAGGGTCTTCGCCTCGTCTTATTTTCTCATGCTTCATGTCTTCCTTTTTCTTATCGTAGTAACGAGGGGTGTAGTTAAACTTCCTTGGTTGGTGTCGTTTTGTTTTAAATATCATTTTTCGTTTTTTTATATGTGCAAAAATACTAAAATTTTTATGGCTGAGCGTAAGTATATGTAATGTTTAATGCTTTCTGTTTAGCTTTGTATAAATACTCTTTTTACACGTTGAGATATGCTTGTAAGGACTTCGTACTCTGTTCGTTTTGATGTTTTGGCTACTTGTTGTATGCTGATTTCTTTGCCAAAAATAAGGACAGTATCTCCTTCTTTGGCTTGAATATGAGTAATATCGACCATTGACATATCCATGCAGACATTGCCTATTATTTTCGCCAATTGATTATTTATCAATACTACGCCGTTTCCTTTGCCCAAACTACGTGGAAAACCATCGGCATAGCCTATAGGAATAGTGGCTAATGTCATATTTTGCACGGCTGTATATTCACGGTTGTAGCCTACAGTATCTCCTTTTTTAATGTATTTAATTTGAGAAATAATGGTTCGCAGGCTTGCTACATTTTCTAATTTAGTTGGATTGGCAAAAGCATTTATTCCAAACAATCCTATTCCGAGTCTAACCATATCGAATTGATATTCAGGAAAACGTATAGTTCCTATCGAATTGGTGATATGTTTGATGGGTTTATAACCTATATGATTGCTAATAATATCGTAACATTCTGAAAATAAATTAGCTTGCTGGCGTGTAAATATATCTTCTTTGGGATCATCGGCTGCGGCTAAATGTGAAAATATGCTTTCGATAATTATTTTTGGATTTTGGGACAAGAGAAGCAATAATTCTCCCAAATTTTGTTTTTCAAATCCCAATCGGTGCATACCTGTATCTATTTTAAGGTGGACATTGATGTGAGGGATTTGTGGGTTGTGTTCCATAGCTTGTATAATTAGGTGAAGTATACGAAAACTATAGACTTCGGGTTGGAGTTGGTATTTTAAAATAGATTCAATGCTCCGTTCTTCGGGATTCATAACCATGATAGGGGTGTGTATATTTTTGTTTTTCAATTCTATCCCTTCGTCAGCATAGGCTACAGTTAGGTAATCTATTTTGTGATATTGTAGTTCGTTGGCAATATCAATATCACCTATTCCGTAGCCGAAAGCTTTTACCATAGCCATTATTTTGGTGTCGGTATGTAGGAGCGATCGGTAGTAATTTAAGTTGTTAACAAGAGCATTTAAATCAACATCCAATACTGTTTCGTGTGATTTGAGTTCTAAGTAGTTTGAAATACGTTCAAAATTGAAACTGCGTGCTCCTTTAATTAAAATAATTTCGTTTTCGACTTTGGATAAATTAAAATCGGAGAAAAAATCATTGGTGGTTTTGTAAAACTCTTTTTCAATGGTAAAGCTATTTGCTTGCCTTGAAATAGCTTCTCCTATGCCTATTATTTTTTGTATTTCTTTGGTTTTTAATAAATCTGCAATTTCATTGTATAGTTCATATTCAGAACTTCTACTTTGTAGAATGTCGGATAAAATGACGGTTCTTTTTTGAAATTGTTTTTGATTAATCATTAAATCAAGGGCGATTTGTAAGGAGTTTATATCGGAGTTGTAAGTGTCGTTGATAATCATACATCTGTTGATTCCCTGCTTCATTTCTAAACGCATAGATATAGGAGTCAACCTGTTGATTCTATCTGCAATAATATCGTTTGAAAAACCTAACAAAAGCATACAAGCCCAACATTGAATGGTGTTTTCTATAGCAGCATCGTCGATGAATGGGATTTTAATTTTGATATTTTGTTGGTTATAAACACCTGTTATTTCGGTTGAATTATTCTGCTTGTCTATGTTTTTTACATATAAATCGGCGGTATCTTTTTTACGACTCCATGTAAATAGTTTGATTTTTTTTGTTAATTCGGTTCGCATCAATACCTCCGTAATCAAGCCGTTATCGGTGCAGTATATCAGTGTTTCTACGTTGCGGAAGAGGTTTAATTTTTCGCCTATTTTTTGTTTTATATCCATAAAATGTTCGTCGTGGGCGGTTCCTACGTTGGTGAGTATGCCAATGGTAGGCTCTACGATTTCTTTTAGGATATTCATTTCGTCGGGTTTGGATATACCTGCTTCAAATATTCCTAATTGCGAGTTGGAGTGTAGGTTCCAAATAGAAAGAGGAACACCTATTTGCGAGTTAAAACTATTGGGTGAATAGGTAATGGTATAATTGTCGCATAACAGTTGGTATAGCCATTCTTTGACGGCTGTTTTTCCGTTGCTTCCGGTTATTCCTATGACGGGGATGCGAAATTGTTTGCGGTGGTGTTTTGCTAAGGTTTGCAGTGCTTTTAGGGTGTCATCTACTTGAATAAAATTGGCTTCGGGAAATTTATCTACATCTTTAAACGAACGATTTACGATATAGTTTTGTATGTTTTTTGTGTATAAATCACCTATATATTTATGTCCGTCGTTTCTGCTGCTTACCAAGGCAAAAAACAAAATATTAGATTCGTGTTGAATTTTACGACTATCAAAAGCCAATTCTCTAATTATAAAGTTGGGATCGTTTGATTGAATTAAATCTCCATTAATAATGTTGGCTATGCCAGATATAGTATATGCAGATATCATAGGTTTAGTTCTATTATTCAGCTGTTTGCATGCTTTTTCTGTTTTTATAAATATCGCAGGCTAAATAAATAGCGTTTCGTAAGGAATTGTGTGAAGCCATATCTTTGCCAGCTATATCCATAGCACTTCCGTGTGCGGGAGATGTGCGGATAAAGGGTAAACCAGCGGTGTAGTTTACTCCCTCGTCAAAGGATAGTAGTTTGAAAGGAATCATGGCTTGGTCGTGATACATAGCCAATACGGCATCATACTTTTTAAATTCACCTGAGCCAAATAATCCATCAGCAGGGAAGGGACCGAAAGCATAGATTTTATTATCAAAACACTCTTGTATGGCAGGCGTAATGATGTTTTGTTCTTCGGTGCCAAATAAGCCATCATCGCCCGCATGTGGATTTAATGATAAAACAGCAATGCGAGGTTTCATGATTCCAAAGTCATAAATGAGACTATGGTTTAATACCTTTAATTTTTCTATGATTAGTTTTTTAGTAATGATTTTAGATACTTCGGATAGAGGGCAGTGTGTTGTAATAGTTCCTATTCGTATAGCATCGGCTATCATTAGCATTACAAAATTATGAGTGTTTGTGGCAGCAGCAAAGTATTCTGTATGTCCTGAATATTTAAACGAGTCGGCATATACGTTTTGTTTGTTGATTGGGCAGGTAACTAAAACGTCAATATTTTCCTCCATAGCGTCTTTTACAGCCATTTCCAATGCTAATCGTGATGTTTCGCCAGCTATGGGGGTTATTTTACCTATATCGATTTTTATCTCATCTTCCATGATATTTATCAAATTAGGTCTTTTTAGTGTAGCCTGTTTGGCGTGTTTAATGATATTGAATCTAAAATTTTGATCAATACTTTTTGTCATTATCTTTCTGTAATATGAAGCCACTTTCGATGAACCATACACAATGGGACAGCACAGTTCCATCATTCGATTGTCGCTAAGAGTTTTCATAATAATTTCATAGCTGATACTGTTAACGTCTCCGTGCGTGATTCCAACAACTATTGATTTATTTGTCATAATAATCTTATTATATTTATTTACTTGCAAAAATACTATAATTCCTCGTAGTATGGGATGCTTTTTTCATTTTTTATAAAAAAACAAATACCAATTTGAGACTATAAAATACAATTATATTCTTTGTTAAATAGTTTTTGTCAAAAAAAAAGAAAGATATAGAAATAATAAGTACTTTTGCAAATTGTGGTTTTTTGGTACGCAGTTTGAGTAAAAACACAGAAACAAAGTTAAATAATTCAAAAAAAATGATAGAATCGAAGGAAAAAGATTTTCAAACAATAGATTTGTTTAATTATTTTCAACTCTTGCTTAAATACAAATACTGGATAGGAGGATTGGTCATACTATCGGTTGCTTTGACTTTGTTTTTTACATCCCCTTTGTTTATAAAACCATTATACAAGTCTACAGTAGCATTTTATCCTAATAGTATAAGTTCAAAATCGGACGAAAGTCCATCCAAACAAGTGTTGTTTTGGAGTAAATCACAAGATATAAAAGACTCTATTATAGAAAAATATAATTACAGAGAAAGATATAATTTGCCGAATAAATCTTCATTGTATCGCAAGTATAATGAAAATATAAAAGCCACATTAGACAAATATTACGGCAATGTTACCATTGAAGTTATGGACGTTGATTGTCAAATAGCATGTCAGATAGCCAATGATATTATTTACTTTTTAAATAAAAAAATAGAGAATGATAT
>JAAYRN010000209.1 GCA_012518765.1 Bacteroidales bacterium | reverse complement strand
TTTTTGTTTTTTGTGGTTTTTAAGCGATGCCACTTCATATGCAGCAGGTTTGAGTGTGCCTATTAGTTGGTAATTATCGCATAAGGTAATGCTATCATGATTTAACAAGCCTGTATACTGTGCCTCAAAATGAGTGTTTTTCACTTCTTGAAATTCCCACCATCCAAATCCACACCCACCGCAATCTACCGTGTAGTTAAATGCGTCTATTATAAATTGACGTTGCATTTCATAGGAAATGGAATCATTGTCAGCAGGTAAAGCCGTTTCGCCTATCATCCATGCTTTGTCTATATATTGACTGTACCAATAAATTTCATTAGGCACACGTAAAGGATGATAAGTATGTACTTGAACAAAATCGACAGCTAAAATAGAAGGATCCCACTCAAAAACTTCAATAGGTTCTGAAAATCCTATGGTAAGTAGTTGATTAGGTGCATGTAAACTCATGAGTTCTTTCCAACGATTAACTATGCGTACTGCATCTTTCTTTTTTCTATTAGCCTCATGATCAAAATACAATGGTTCGTTCATAAAGTCGTATGCAAATATAGTTGGCTGGTTGTAGAATTTTTTTAATAATTGAATTGTAAAGTTTTCTAAGTCTTTGTTATTGATAGGAGGTTTAATTAACAACATAACTTTTAAATCATTATCTTGAGCTATATCAATACATTCTTGAAGAGCTTGAGTTATTTTTCTGCCTTCTTTTTTTATAAAATATTTTTTGTTGTCGGCTTTGTAAAAATAGTTTCCTTTTCTGTCTGAATCTACTCTATCCATACAGATTCTTAGAGTGTTAAATCCTAATTGTTTGATTAAACGAAAATGTATACTTAGCTGTTTTAACGATTCTTCTTTTGTTTCATATTCATAAGTATCAGGATTTTCATAGTTTTTTGATGCTGATACAAATAAGTCATTGTTTATATCTCTAAAATCAATAACATAATTAAGCATCATAGGGAAAAAAGTATCTTGCTTTATTTTGAAAATTTTATTTTCTACGTAAACAAAATCTTCTTTATCGCTTTGGGGTGATTTACTTGGCTGACAGCTTGATAATAAAACTATTATAAATACAAACGAAAGTGTATTTTTAAACGTAGATAGATTATTCATATTGATGTTGAAAAGGATTTTTAGCAGTAATATCATATTGAATAGCAGATAACAACATTTGAAAACCAAGAATTAATGTCAATGTAGCAAGCATAATGGTTCCAGTAGGGGCAGCTATATGGTTTGAGGCATAGTATGCCCATTTGATAGAGCCAAATATTAAACCAAATAGAAAAGATATACTGCCAAAAAATATGTACAAAGATGCTATATTAAAGTCATAAATAAAATATTGTAGCCAAATTCTTCGTATAAAAGAAACAAAAATTTTAAAAGGGAAACTAAATAGCGTTTGTGTAATGGAAAGGTTTGATTTTTCATCGTTATAAATAGCAGGCATAGTAAGGTCTTTGATAGAAGCTCCTGTGTAGTAAAGTTCAATTATAAGTGAGGATTCAAAGAAAAATCGATTAGATAAGCGATTGAAATTAAGTTCTTTTAGTGTTTTTCTTTGGATGGCAAAAAAGCCGTTAGTTGGATCGGAAATCTTCCAATAACCTGAAGCTAATTTAATGAGAAAACCAATTAATAAATTACCTGCTCTTCTAATGGCTGGCATTTTTTTTAACATTTTTCTATCGTGAAATCGATTGCCTTTCACAAATTGATATTGCGATTTTTTTAATGTTTCTATCATAGGTAAAAGATAGGATGTGTCCATTTGACCATCACCATCTATTTTAATAATAATATCGCTTTGTAGTTCCAATGCTTTGTTGAAACCACTTTTCATAGCACCACCTACACCTTGATTTTTAGAATGGTGTATGCTTGTAATTTTTTTGTTTTTTCGAGCCATATCATCGATAATATTTCCTGTGTTGTCGGGCGATGCATCGTTTATCAATATAATATGTGTTATAAACTCTGGTATATCTAAAACGGTTTCTTCTATTTTAGTTTCTACTTTATAACAGGGTATCACAACGGCAGTATGAATGTTTTCCATGTCTTATCGTTTATTTTGTTTAGCAGCTGAATAATTAGGATAATCTAAATAAGTTTCAAAATTCTCCGATTTGTTAATTCTCCAAAAAGAATCGAAGTATGCTTTTCGAGTCATAGATTCGTAATGTATTGTTTTGTAGTGATATTGTATAATATGAAAGGTAGATTGTGCAACTATTATTGACGTTGCAATGATAAGCATAATTTTATAAACTTTCTTTTGGGCTACTATCCAATTTAAATACGCTGCCAAAGGAATAGCTAATAAAGCATAGCTTTCGATAAAAGGACGCATGCCAAAACCACCTCCATACCACCAACACCACCACGATGATATTATATAAATATTGACAAGTGTAAAAGAGAGAATAGCCCAAAAATATTTTGTGTTTTTTAATAAAAAGATTCCAATAAGAGAGAAAATCATAGAAGGTGTGTATAATAGCCACCCTTTGCGAAATCCAAACAATACATTTATAATTTTAGGATTGGCAAAGAAAAAACTCTCATTATCGCTATACGAATAAAAGAAGAATTGATTAGTTACAGATTTCCAATATAATAATTGGGGTATCCAAACTAAAAGTATACAAATAGAAATAAGTATAATTTGCTTGTAATTAGATAAGTATGTTATAAAACGATTTTTAAAATCTTTGCTTTTAATGATACCATACAATAGAAAATACAATACAATGATAATATTAGTTGGACGTATGAGTATAATCAAGCCCAATGTAAGACCTAAAAAAACACTGCGTGTATAGTTTGGTTTTTGATACCACCTATCGGTTAAAAAAATAAATATACAAAACAAAGCAAAACTATAGCTATGCGACATAGGAGCCTCTTTGGTTGTATACCAAAATAAGTTGGTAGATAAACCTATGATTAATAAAGTAATAGATGTAATAATGTCGTTGTAGGAATATAATAGAACTTTTCGTAAAAAAAACATTCCCATTAAGGCATATAGTATAGAGCTGATAATTAGAGCTGTAGAATAAGGGGCGGTAAAACCGTCATTTTCGTAACCCAGCAAAGGAGATAACAGGTGTGCCGTCTGAAAAAAAGGATAATACATAAAGGCTACTCCCATGCTTGTTTTAATAACAAAGTTTTCTGTAGCAGGAATATACTCAGGCCAATATCTGCTTTTCCAAGGTTCTTTATTTTTCCATTTTTGTAGTTTATAATCTTTTTCAATAAAAGTGGCAGGCAAATAGGAGTAATATGAAATAACATCCCAAACAATCACTTTTTCAGGTTTTTTATGTAGACTGTTGTTAAGAATATAAAAACCATAAATAAAACCCATTAAAGCGATAGCTAAAACACTGAATTTATTTTTCATAATATATTTATGTTATGTGCCTAAGGTTTATTAAATGCAAAATTAGTGTTTTTTTTAACATAAACTATTTCTAAATAAGTTGTTTTTTATTTCAGTAAGTAAATAAACGCATCGTCTCTTGTATACCTATATGCCTTTAGCTTTACAGTAGGGAGTAAAAGTTTAATTTTTATTGTTTTTACTTTAAAATAAGTGATATATTTCAGCGTTTATAAGAAGTAAATTTAAGGTATGAATCAAAGAGAATTATTTTACAAGCACCTTGCTCAAACTTCGCCAGCTCCTTTGGCATTGGAAATTGAGCGTTCGGAAGGTATTTATTTATATGATACAGAGGGTAGGAGTTATGTAGATTTTATTTCGGGTATTGCCGTAAGCAATGTAGGGCATAGCCATCCCAAAGTAGTAGCTGCTATTAAAAAACAAGCAGATACATACTTGCATACCAATGTATATGGTGAATATGTATTAAGTCCGCAGGTGCAATTGGCTCATAAACTCGCCTCTTATTTACCTTCAAGTTTAGATTCGGTTTACTTTGTAAATTCTGGTACCGAAGCCATTGAGGGAGCTATGAAATTAGCCAAGCGTTTTACGGGTAGGAGTGAGTTGATTTCTTGCTATAATGCTTATCACGGCAGTAGCAGTGGCTCGTTGAGTTTAATGGGTGATTTGGAGTTTACCCGTGCGTTTCGTCCCTTAATTCCCGATGTTCGTAAAATCAGATTTGGCAAAATTGCGGATTTGGAATTGATTACACATAAAACAGCAGCTGTTTTTATAGAACCTATACAAGGAGAGGCGGGCATACGTCTTGCCGATGTTTCTTATTGGCAAGCCTTGAGCAAGCGATGCAAGGAACAGGGTGCTTTGTTGGTTTTTGACGAAATACAAACTGGCTTTGGACGCACAGGAAAACTGTTTGCTTTTGAACACTTAGGAATAGTTCCCGATATACTTACCTTAGCCAAAGGTTTGGGAGGTGGTATGCCGTTGGGAGCTTTTGTAGCATCGGAAAATATAATGCATACGCTTACGTATCAGCCTGCTTTGGGACATATTACCACTTTTGGAGGACATCCGCTGAGTTGTGCCGCTGCCTTGGCTTCCTTGTCTGTTATTACGGAAGAAAATTTGCCGCAAGAAGTAGCAGAAAAATCAGAATTATTGGCTACTTATTTATCCGAAATTCCTACCTTGAAGGAAATTAGAAAAAAAGGATTGATGATGGCACTTGAATTTGGAGATAAAGAGTTGAATTTTAAATATATAAACTCTTGCTTGCAGCAAGGGATTATTGTCGATTGGTTTTTATTTTGCGATACGGCTATGCGTATAGCACCACCTTTAACCATTTCAAAATCAGAAATTAAAGAAGTTTGTGAACGCATCGTTTCAGCCATCAAAGAAAATCTATAATGAATAAATTATATTTAAAAACACTGCTTTTTTTTCTTTTTTCTTCTTTATGGATTGGGAATAATAGTGTACATGCTCAAAACGGTGTAATTAAAGGTTTTATATACGATAAAAGCAATGGAGAACCCATACCGTATTGCTCTGTTTACATGGTAAACGAAAGAACAGGTGTTGTTTCCGACAACAACGGTTACTTTATTTTAACCAAATTAAAACCGGGTGATTATAAACTAAAAATCACTTATTTAGGTTACGATTCTTTGATTGCAACCTATCAAATAAAAGCAGGTACTGTAATAACCGATAAACTCTATTTAGAACCTATTTCTTTAGAAATAAAGGGAGTACAGGTGTATGCCGAAAGAGAAATATTGAAAACTGAAACCCATGTATCGGTACAACGAGTTACCTCAAAGGAAATCAATCAAATGCCTACCATTGGAGGCATTCCCGATATAGCACAATACCTACAAGTATTGCCCGGTATTGTTTTTACTGGCGATCAAGGCGGACAGTTATATATACGAGGCGGTACGCCCATACAAAACAAGGTTTTATTAGATGGATTATTGATTTATAACCCTTTCCATTCCATAGGATTATTTTCTGTATTTGATACCGATATTATCAAAAGTGCTGATTTGTATAGCGGAGGTTTTGGAGCTGAATACGGTTGTAGGGTTTCGTCTGTGTTGGATATAAAAACCAGAGAGGGTAATAGAAAAAGACTGTCGGGGAAATTTGATATTAATACCTTTGGTTCTAAAATGTTATTAGAGGGACCTTTGATAAAAGAAAGCAATAAAAAGCACACAAGTTTATCCTTTTTATTGTCTCTAAAAGGTTCATACTTAGAACAAACCTCCAAATGGTTGTATGCATACGCCAACAAAGACGGTTTGCCTTATAATTATTTAGATGGTTACGGAAAAATATCGCTACAAACCACCAACGGCAGTCGCATGAATTTGTTTGGATTTAGTTTTAACGATGGTGTAAACTACCCAAATATAGCCAATTACAAATGGAACTCCTGGGGATTAGGAGCTAATTATTTAATACTGCCTTCTATGTCAAACATACTCATAGACGGTGTGTTTGCGTTTTCAAATTACACCAATACATTAAACGAAACCACTGTACCTTTGCGTTCCAGCCACATAAACGGGTATAATTTCGGCTTAAATTTTACTTATTTATTTGGAAACAATACTTTTAAATATGGAGTGGATTTTTCGGGAACATGGCTTAACTACGAGTTTACCAATCCCTATGGTACCGATTGCGGTCAAGAAAGTTTCAATAGTGAATTTGCACTGTATTTTAAGTATAAATGGATTGTAAAGCGGTTTATTATAGAACCCAGTATTCGCTTGCATTATTATGCATCTCAAGCGGCAGTTTCGCCCGAACCGCGATTGGCATTTAAATATAATGTCAGCGAAAATGTGCGTTTAAAATTTGCCACAGGCTTGTATTCACAAAATATTATCAGTGCAACTTCTGACCAAGATGTAGTTAATTTGTTTTACGGCTTTTTGACTACTCCCGAATTTTATCCCGATTCTATAAATCGAAACATAAGAAATAGCCTACAAAAAGGACAGCATATCGTTGCAGGTATTGAAGTCGATTTTTTGAAATATTTTGCGTTAAATGCAGAAACTTACTTTAAAAACTTTTCGCATTTAACCAATATCAACCGTTATCAAATGTTTGATTTTGACGATGAATATATATTGGAAACAGGACAAGCCTACGGAGCCGATTTAAGTATTAAATATAATTACAAGCAATTCAGTGCCAATCTAGTTTATAGTTTAAATTGGGTTTACAGAGATGATGGAAAAGTTATCTATAGAACTCATTTCGATAGAAGACATAACGTAAATATCACAACCTC
>JAAYRN010000014.1 GCA_012518765.1 Bacteroidales bacterium | reverse complement strand
TCTTCTAAGTTTGTAGTTAATTTTTGTAAGTGATCATCTAATGCTTTTTCATAGAATGGTACTACCTTATCTTGTTTTTCAGCGGCAGCTTGGAACATAAAGTAGCTATTATCTATCTTGTTGGTAAAGTTTACATTTGTTTGCTCCATGGTATCATTTACTACTATAAAGGCATCTAAAATATCTTTAGATACATTTAGCGCCAACATAGCGGTAAGTACCAAGTACAACATCGCAATCATTTTTTGCCGGGGAGTTTCCGGACAATTTTTTGCAGCCATATATATATTGTTATTTTATATTTATATACTTAATAATTTAAATTATACTTACTTTATTTAACGAACTACATTCTGTTGCTCATAGCAGCCAACATGTTGCCATAAATGTCATTCAACTTACTTACATTTTTAGAAAGCATATCTACTTGCTCTTTATAGCTTAAAACGTTGTTGGTTGATTCTTCTAAGTTTGTAGTTAATTTTTGTAAGTGATCATCTAATGCTTTAGAAATATTTAATGTTTCGTTTGTGCTTTGTAACTGAAGTTCATAAGCAGCGTTAATGGCTGATAGATTTTTTGATAATCTTGAAACTTCGTCGTTGTAATTAGAGCTTGCTGTCATATTTCTAATCGTTTCTTCGTATACATTGGCTAAACTTCCAACAGCACTGGTCGCTTTTTCCATGTTATTGAAATAGTTTTGAGACT
Organism: Bacteroidales bacterium; assembly: GCA_012518765.1. Taxonomy (GTDB): domain Bacteria; phylum Bacteroidota; class Bacteroidia; order Bacteroidales; family WCHB1-69; genus UBA5266. The sequence goes on along the minus strand of JAAYRN010000014.1, from coordinate 11,525 downwards.
TATTCAAAGAAGTTTCTAATGACTCACTTGTTTTGTCATAGGTTACTCCCAAGTTTCTGACTGACTCAGAAGCTTTAGTTACGTTAGTTATAAATCCGTCTGTAGCACCTACCGCATCAGACATTCCTGAAAGTTGCTTGGCGTTTTCGCCTAAGTTTTTCATACCAACGGCTAAACTATCTAACAATTCAGGTCCAATTTTAGCTTCTTGAAGAGCATTGTCTAATTGCTGAGTAACCGTACCTTGAAGTTTTTTCTTACTTTTCTCTTTTTTAGGAGTATCTTCATCTAAACCTATAGCTAATTCGGGATAAACCAAAGCCCAGTTATACTCAACGTGCAAGGGTTCGAAAGCAGATGCAGCAAAAATTAATACCTCGGTACCCATTCCAAGCATTAGCATTAAGTTAGCACCGGGCAAGTGTAAAATTTTAAACAACGCACCAGCAATTACAACAGCGGCACCAAGTCCATACAATTTTGACATAGCATTTTTGTAAGGTTTGCTCCTTACGAATTCATTAAATCCCATAAATTTAATTTTTTAATTGTTATTATTAATATTAATTGTTATATATTATTACTTATTTTTTAGTATACGTTTGATGAGGTAGCTAAATTGTCTCCATATACTCTTCCCAAGTACGTTTGTACACATCTGAAACCTATGTACGACTTACCTGTATCTTGGTATGCGTATGTTCTGGAGGCATTGTTTAAGTAATAGCTAATATCTTTCCACGAACCGCCACGAATTACTTTTCGTTTCAAAACGGGAGGATCGTTATCTTTTGCGTAGTAAGTATACTGCATGTTTAAATCGTGTGCAAAGTTATGTGCAGCATCGTTATAGGCATCTTCACACCATTCTGAAACGTTGCCAGCCATATCGTATAAACCCCAATCGTTAGGGTGATAGTGTGCAACTACAACAGTGTAAAAACCTCCGTCTGCTGTATAGTTACCTCTGTTGGGTTTGAAGTTGCCTAAGAAACATCCTTCCTTGTTTTGAGTATAAGGACCTCCCCAAGGATAGGGACTCAACATTAAATAACCTCTTGCTGCCCATTCCCATTCGGCTTCGTTAGGTAAACGAAACTCATTTTCGTAAGCCCATTCTTGAGTTATTAAATAGTTATTTCTTATGTGTGTACGCCATGCACAAAAAGCTCTTGCTTGTTTCCAGCTAACGCCAACTACAGGATAGTGGTCGTATACAGGATGCCAAAAATAGCTCTTAGCTTGAGGTTCGTTGTAAGAATATACAAAGTCGTGGATCCAACACAGCGTGTCTGGATAAATATTGATAGCCTCATGACGCAAGAAAGGTTTCGCACCTTGATTATATGCTGTGGGTCTGTTAGAAAACATTCCCATATCTTTGGTTTGAGGGTCAACGTTATCAAACTCTTTAAATGCAGCTCCTTGTACATCATCATCTCTGAATGCTCTCATATCGTACCACCAATATTCAAATACGATTTTTTTAATATCAAGGTCTCTCATTTTGTAATGGTAGTATCTTTCATTTCCTGCACTGGGGTCTATTAAAAGATAGGAAAGCGCTGTACGATAATCCTCATCTTTTGAATCCCAGTTTATTTTAGTATCCCAATTAATATGTTTAGGTACTATAACTTCACCTGGATCGTGATCTTCGTCGGCTGTTCGTCTGGTGTATTTTAAATAATGATCGTTGTCTTCTTCATCTAAAGTTTCACCTAATTGAACGTGAATGATAGAGTCAACTACCCATTCAACAAATTGACGATATTCGTTGTTTGTGATTTCTGTTTCGTCCATCCAAAAAGATTCAACAGTTACGTTTTTGGCACTATAGGTCATAGAGTAGGTGGGGTCTTCTGCTCCCGTTCCCATTACATAGTGTCCTTGTGGTATGTGTTTCATTCCAAATGGAACTTCTTCTTGGTAGTTGGGTCTGTTTTTAGCTCCTACAAGCTGACCGTTTCCTGAATTGCTACATCCAGCTAATACTACGATGAGACCAAAAACTCCTAATGTTAAGATTAGATTCTTCATACTCTTGATGTTTATATATGAATAACTATTATTTTTCAATTTTATTATATGTTTTTATTATCTATAATCTAATATTCAGTGGGTTTATTTCCTAATAAACGTGTGTTTTTATATCCATAAACTGAAGTCGGAGGTATAATGGTAAAACAATATTTTAGCATTATTTCAGGTCCTCCAAAACTACGGCTGTAATTATATCCTAATAAAGAAGTAGTTACGTCGTAAGAAACTCCTATTTCCAATCCTCTAATAGGGGTCGACATGTTGGCAAAAGGTTTAGCTCCAACCAATAGAGCTATCGCATCATTATCTATACGCCAGCTAATTCCGCCCCAAACTATATTTTGCCATTCGGCTATAATCGTTAAATCGTATTGTGCCTTTGTAAAATCAGTTTTGATTAAAGCACTGGGTTTCATAGTCCAGTTAGGGTTGAAAGGCAGTGCAAAGCTATATCCTCCGTAAAAATAAAAATGACGAGTAGTAGATTGATTTGTGTTTTTCCCTTTTCCCGTAAGTAGGTGAGTTCCACTAATACCGGCATACCATTTGTCTGGATTTAAATAGTAAGCACCGAAAGATAAGTCTACATAAAAGTCTGAAATGTCTGATGTGGCGACAATTGGGTCTCCTCCTTCAATGGGACGATACCTGCTTCCTTCGACGGTTCTACTTAAAAAATCGCCAGCAAGTCCTATACCTAAGGAGCCTCCGCTTATATTAAATTTGAACGAGTATGCTAACTTAGCTGCAATGTCGTTTTGGTAGCCATATTTGTCTTGGTATAAAACTACTCCCAATCCTCCGTGTAATATTTTAACGGGGGCATGCATAGTGATAAGAACTTCTTGTGGAGCAGTGGAATACTTTTCTGTTTTTCCTGTCTCCAAATCAGTCCACGAGTCTTGAAATCCAGCCCATTGTTGTCTAAAAAGACCTGTAGCACAGATACCTCCGCTACCTGCAACACCTGGATTAAACAAGAAATCGCTATACATGTAATGTGTAAATTGTGGATCTTGTTGTGCATTTGTTTTCTCTACGAGAAACACAAACAAAAATAATATGTAGATGTATCCTTTTTTCATATTCTTTTATTTTCTTTTGTCATTATTTGTGTTTTTTCGTAACTTTCTATTCTTATACTCTGATTCGATATAAAAAGTTTCATTTTTCTCTCAATTTATAAAATCACTTTTATACAATTAAAAAGCAAAAGTACAAAATAATACCTTATTATAAAAGCATTTGCTATACGCATTCCCCTTTATTTGAGCTTTTGCAAAAAAAGCATAAAAGCATAAAGGTTTGTTTTTTAGTCTGTTATATTGTTATATGTAATGGTTTTAAATTTTAAATAATATGATTTTTATTGATTATCAGTAATATATGTAATTTAATAATTTATGATGTTAGTATGTTTCTGTTTATAATAATAGGATTGTTTCTTTTGTAAGAAGAGGAGTGAAATCTTTTTATAAGTGTATGATTTTCTAATGATTTATCTCCTTTGAAGTATTTAATAAATAGTTTGTCTGCTTCTTGGTATGAGCTTACATTTAGTTGATCGAAGTCGGAGTCTGATATTCCTAAACCATCGGTAGGCTTGGCGTATATACATAAGGATAGTGCTTTTTTGGAATCAATATCCAATTTTTTCGATAAAACTGAAGAAGCGAAGTAAACTTCACTTTTCCATAAATGTATAAAAGGGGCAAAATCGCCTACATCGCCATGTAATGTCCAAAAACCAGTCAAATATTCGGTGAAATTATCAGTAGAAATGACTATACCTGCGTGTTGTTGTGCTAAATCGTAGAGAGTTATCATTCTCAATCGAGCTTTACAATTCCCCATACGAAATTTAGATAGTGCGCTTTGGTTGGTAGGGTACAGGTTAGTTTTTGTCAATCTGTATATTTCTGTAAAGTCAAGGTGTTCGAAATTATGACAAAAATTTTTTCCAACCAAAATAGAACGATTTATTTCATCGGATGTATTTGTTTCTATGGTGATGGATCTTCCGATAAGGGATATGTTGTTTTGTTCGCATACAGGTTTTAGCAAAGCAGCAGCAAATGCACTATCAATTCCACCAGAAATGCCTAAAACTAATGATCTTAATTTGTGTTTTTTGATATAATTATCCGTTTCAGATTGAATAACTTCAATCGCATGTTCGATTTCTTTTTCTGTACGTATTGGTTCTAAAAAATGTTTTTTTATATATTCCTCAAAATCACTCATTTGAATTATTGTTTTTAGGGTAATTGATAGAATCTAAATTTATTCCATTAGGAAGAATGGGTGGTTTTTTAGCTTTATACGTATTTAGTTTTGAGTTGTATTTTGGAGTTAAGGAGTGAAATTTATTGTAGTTTGGTATGTCAACGTAACTCCATTTATCCATTACGTATCCATCTTTTAACAAGATTAAACCAGGGTTGTTTCTAATGGCTGTTTTAAGCGGTGTTTCGTCGCTAAAATATATAGGAAACAAGATGTTGTGTTTGAGTTTAAAGTCTTGTATTTCATTTGGAGTTGATCCTGTTACGGCAATGAAAGGAATGTTGTTTTGTAAACATTTGTTTGCAAATTCCATAATATCATCAAATCTTTTTAGGTTTGCTTTTTTTGTATCTCTGATAATTAAAATAAAGTGAAATCCAGCTTGTGAAATTATATCTTCTTTATAATCAGTATTGTTATTGATGTCGGTTAGAGAAAAATCAGACAACACAGCATCTATACCTTTTTTTATTATTTTTTCTTTTCTATCGCTGTAAATGTAGTTGCTTTCAAAGTCATCGCATTGTACGCTATCATCCGAAATATCGATTAAATCTTCGGTTGTAAGCTCTAAGCTTGTGTTATTATCTTTATGCTTATAAATAAAAACATAATCTAATTCAGGAGCTTCTGAATAAGTTTCGGCTGCTATAAAATTTCCTTTAAACCAAGGACGGAAATCGTGCCAAGGTTCGTGTCTTAAACAATATATTTGCATAAACAATACAAATATTAATCCTAACAATAAGGGTCCCCATTGTGTGATATACATTAAATTATGGATTTTATATTTTTTATTTTGAGCAAAAATAACGAGAGTGAAAATCATAAAAAACACATTTTTATAAAATGTTTCCTTGTTTGTGAGTGTTATAAAATCACCAAAACAGCCACAATCTGTAACAACAAATAAGGTGTAATTCTTTTGAAAAAGAGAGTTGTATAGTTGAACTATATCTAAAGCGTAAGCTAACCAAAAAGTTAAGACAAGAAAAAAAGACATGAATAAAAAAAGCAACCACGATGTTATTCGCATTTGAATGCTAAACAACAAGGCAATACCTATCATAAATTCGGCGGTAATGGCTGCTATGGAAAAGAACATAGACAGGGGTGTCATAAAATCCATTCCGAAAGAAACGAAGTATTCGTCAATTTTCAAAGAAAATCCATAAGGGTCAACAGCTTTTACATAACCAGATAAAATAAATAATATCCCCATAAAAATACGGGAAAATTGTCTTACATAATACATCTTATCTTTTTTTCTTCTTCTTAAATGTAGTGTGTTCATATTGTGGTTTTTTTAATGTTTTTCATTTAGTTTAATAAGAGCAAAAACGGCATAGTTAAAAATATCCATGTAGTTAGCATCTAAGCCTTCTGAGATAAGCGTATTTCCTTGATTTGACTCTATCTGTTTGATACGTAATAATTTCATTAGAATAATATCTGTATAGGAGCTAACTCTCATGTTACGCCAGGCTTCGTCGTAGTCGTGATTTTTGTCAACAAGCAGTTCTTTTGCTTTTTGTATGTAATGTTCGTATAGTTTTACTGTTTCTTTTTCCGAAATATGAAAATTTTCTGTTGAGGCATGTCCTAATTCCAATTGTATCAAAGCCATGATGGAATAATTGATAATTCCTACAAATTCAGGTTGAACTCCTTCGTCAATTTTATGAACTCCTTTTTCCTCTATACTTCTGATACGTTGGGCTTTTATATATATTTGGTCGGTAATAGATGGGAGCCTTAAAATCCGCCATGCAACTCCATAATCGTGCATCTTTTTTATGAAAATATTTCTACATATATCTATAACTTGATCAAATTCCTGTAATGTTTTATTCATAATCTATGATGGATGAAAATTTGTGCAAAAGTACTAAATATTGAATTAAAAACAAAAAAATATGTTTTTTTATTTGCTTAAAACAGTGTATTAGATTATTTTAATTTTTCTATTAGCTTGATTTGGTCGCGTAAACGAGCCGCTTCTAAAAAATCTAAATCCTTGACAGCTTGTTCCATTAGTTTTATCTTAGATTTAATTAGTTTTTTTATTTCTTTTTCGTTTAAGTATTTGATATTAGGTTCTTCGGCTGCCGTAGCGTTTGATTCCATATTTGCATTAGTTTTATAATCGCTTTTTTGCTTGGTTTGTAGCGATTTTCGTGTTCGTTGAATGGTAGCAGGGGTGATATTATGCAGTTTATTATAAGCAATTTGTTTTTCGCGGCGGCGATTGGTTTCGTCTATAGTTTTTTGCATGGAGTTAGTGATTTTATCGGCGTAAAAAATAACCTTCCCGTTTGCATTGCGTGCTGCTCTTCCAGCTGTTTGTGTCAGCGAACGTTCTGAACGTAAAAATCCTTCCTTGTCCGCATCTAAAATAGCAACTAAGGATACTTCGGGTAAATCCAAGCCCTCTCTTAATAAATTTACACCAACCAGCACATCAATAATCCCTTCTCTTAGAAAATCCAAAATTTCAACTCTTTCTAATGTATCTACGTCTGAATGAATATATTGAGTTCTTACGTCTATACGCTGTAAATAACGAGTTAATTCTTCAGCCATGCGTTTGGTTAGGGTGGTTACTAATACTCGTTCTCCTTGACTTATAACCTTATCTATTTCTTCCAACAAATCATCTATTTGATTTACACAGGGTCTGACATCAATAACAGGGTCAAGAAGTCCTGTAGGTCTTACAACTTGTTCTACAATATAACCTTCCGATTCTTTGAGCTCAAAATCGGCAGGAGTTGCTGATATATAAATGGTTTGTCCAATAATAGATTGAAATTCTTCAAACCGTAAAGGTCTGTTGTCTATAGCCGATGGTAGTCGAAACCCATAATCGACCAAAGTACGTTTACGTGAATAATCACCTTGGTACATGCCTCTTATTTGTGGAATGGTAACGTGGCTTTCGTCTATAATTAGTACAAAATCATCGGGAAAATAATCCAACAAACAGAACGGACGCATGCCAGGTTTGCGTCTGTCGAAATACCTTGAATAGTTTTCAATACCCGAACAATAGCCTAATTCTTTAATCATTTCTATATCGTAAACGACTCTGTCTTCTAATCGTTTGGCTTCTATGTGCTTGTCTATTTGTTTAAAGTAATCTACCTGTGCTTTTAGGTCTATTTGAATTTCTTGAATAGCTTGATTGATTGTATCTTGTGATGTTACAAAAATATTAGCAGGGTAGATAATTATATTTTGCAATGATTCTATTCTTCTCCCATCCATAGGATCAATGGATTCCAACAATTCTATTTCGTCTCCCCATAAGGTAATGCGGTAAGCAATTTCGCCATAGGCGGGATAAATATCTATAATATCGCCTTTTACACGAAATTTTGCCAATTCAAGTTGTGATTCCGTCCGAGCGTATAAACTATTTACAAAGCTACGGAGGAGTTGGTTGCGACTGATTTTGTCGCCAATTTTAAGTTTGATGGTGTTTTTAGCAAATTCTTCAGGGTTTCCTATTCCATAAATACAAGAAACAGAAGATACTACAACTATATCTTTTCTTCCCGAAAGCAAAGAAGAAGTGGTTTTCAAACGCAATCTTTCTATTTCTTCGTTAATGGATAAATCTTTTTCTATGTAGGTGTTGGTAGTAGGAATAAAAGCTTCGGGTTGGTAATAATCGTAGTATGACACGAAATATTCAACTGCATTATCGGGAAAAAATTCTTTAAATTCGCTGTAAAGTTGAGCTGCTAAGGTTTTGTTGTGGCTGATAACTAAGGCGGGACGGTTTATGTTTTTTAAAACATTGGCAATGGTAAAAGTTTTTCCTGAGCCAGTTACGCCTAAAAGAGTTTGATTTTTAATGTTTTGTGTTAGCCCTTGCGTGAGTTGTTCTATGGCTTCAGGCTGATCGCCAGCAGGCGAAAAAGGAGCTTGAAGTATAAAATTCATGTTAGATTTTATTTATAGAAAATTAGCGTAGTCTGTCGGCTTCGCGGACTTTTTTCTCATCTTTTAAAATAAACTTATTTGCCGTGTAAATCAAAGCTAAAGGAAGTATAGATGCTAAGGTCCAAAGACTAAAAACAGTTTCGTTATCTTTACCTAATAACCTATCAGGGTACACATAAAGCATTAATAGTAGTAATACAAAATTTACAACAACAGTAGCTACACAGAGCTTGGATTGTAAGGGTCTTTTTTTATAAAGAAAAATAGCTATAAAACTCATGAGAGCTGTAATAACTTGAAGTATTCCTATATAGTAGGTGGTGTAAACTATATCTCCACCTGGAATATTTTCTTGTAAAGTCCAAGGTGTGAAAATATATTGAACCTCATTGGTAGTAACAACAGCTACGGGCATAAACATAGCTACAACCAAAGATATAGTAGCTAACAATAATAATACGGATTGAATACGTTGAATCATATATGGTTAAATATTTAAATAGTTAATAGAAAATGTAATGTGCAAAAATATAAAAATATTGTAGAGAAACCCCATTTATTTAAACAATTCTAATTGATTGTTTAAAATGTCGTTTTGATGGTTGTCTTTATTTTCTAAAAACTTTAAGTTTAAATCGATAGCTGTTTTTATAAATTTATTAACAGTCATATTGTTTTTTTTAGCACAAGCCTCTATTTCTCTACGTTTTTGAGATGAAACTTTAAATGTATAGTTATAAGTCCACTTATTGGTCTTAGGGTCTTTTTGCATACATCGTTGTATTTAATAACTTAATAGTTTTTTGTGATTTGTGCTAAAAATTCGCCTTCGGCAACAACTTTCTGATTTACATAGGCTTTCCCTTTCATGTGGGCAATTCCTCTTCGGATAGGCTCCAATAAAATCATTTCATAAACCAAGGTGTCGCCAGGGCTTACTTTATTGCGAAATTTTACTTTATCCATGCTTAAAAAGAAAGTAAGATAGTTCTCTGGGTCTGGCACTTGGCTTAACACTAAGATTCCTCCTGTTTGTGCCATTCCCTCTACTATTAAAACACCCGGCATAACGGGTTCTTGCGGAAAATGTCCCGTAAAAAACTCTTCGTTGATAGTTGCATTTTTTACACCAACTACTCTTGATTCAGTGAGTTCAATAATTTTATCTACCAATAAAAATGGAAATCGATGCGGTATTTTCTTTTTAATGTCATTGCTGTTGAAAAGAGGTTTAACGTTGACATCAAAATTAGGAGTCAGGGTATCTTTCTTTATTTTATTTGCTATCATTTTAGCAAAATGCGTATTGGAAGCATGTCCCGGATATTTGGCTATAATGTGAGCGTTAATGGATTGTCCTATTAAGTTTAAATCGCCTATTAAATCAAGTAGTTTATGACGTGCCACCTCATTGTCGAAATGAAGTTCTATGTTGTTTAAAATTCCACTTTTTTCTACTTTAATATCGTGGCGATTAAAAAAAGTTGCTATTTCACCTATTTCTTGGTCGCTTACAATGTGATTGACATAAACAATGGCATTTTCCACATCTCCACCTTTGATGAGGTTGGCTTTAATGAGTGGTAGTATTTCGTGTAAAAAACAAAAGGTACGAGAAGGTGCTATTTCTTTAGCAAAATCTTTTATGTTTTGAAGTTCTGCATATTGTACTCCCAATACCTGTGTTTTGTAATCCACCAATACGGAAACTTTAAACGAATCAGCGGGAACGGCAATAAATTCAATGTCGCTATTGGGGTCTTTCCATTGTATGGTTTCTTGCAGGTTGTATACTTTTTTATCTTCCGATTGCTCTCGTATACCCGCATTCGATAAAGTTTTGATGTAATCTATAGAGCTTCCGTCCATAATGGGTACTTCTTCTCCGTCAAGCTCAATCAATACATTATCTATTCCCAAACCAGCCAAAGCAGCCATTACGTGTTCAATAGTTCTAACACTTACGCCATTTCTGTTGGTTAATACAGTGCCTCTTGTGGTTTCGCTTACCCATTCAATGGAGGCAGGAATTATGTTATTTTCTTCTATATCAATACGTTTAAATACTATGCCGTGATTTACATCGGCAGGATGAAACGTAATAGTTACTTCAGTTCCCAAATGTAAGCCTTTTCCTTTGAGGCTACATGTAGCTTTCAATGATTGTTGTTTACTCATGACTATTTAATACTAATAAATTAGATAATAATTTGTGCAAAAGTATATAAAAACTCTAAGTTTACCTACTCCATTTTGCCTAATTGTTAACAATTTTGTGTGAAGTAACGATTCTTCTTGTTAGAATTATACTTGTATGTTTCTCTTTGTCAATTTTTTGAGTTTTTCTTTGCTTCGTTTTTTTTTATAAAAAATAAGACAGAATATTTTTATAAGTGCTTTTTTTCTTGTATCTTTGCATTTCTATGTTTGGATAATACAATTGAGTAGAAAATAATATATTAGGTAATCTTTTTTATGTATAATTTCAGTTTTAAAAACCCAACAAAACTTATATTTGGCAAAGGGAGTATTTCGAAAATATCTCAGGAAATTTCCAAAGATAAAAAAATAATGCTTGTTTTCGGAGGAGGTAGCGTTAAGAAAAATGGAGTATATAATCAAGTGGCAGAGGCTTTAGAAGCTCATGATTATATTGAATTTTGGGGTGTGGAACCCAATCCAACCTATGAAACATTAATGAAGGCTGTTTTACAAGCTCGCGAACATCAAGTTGATTTTTTGTTAGCTGTGGGAGGGGGCTCGGTGATTGATGGAACTAAGTTTATTGCATCGGCTATACCTTATGAATCAGAACCTTGGGAGTTGGTTTTAAATGATAAAACAATTAAACAGGTGGTGCCATTGGCAAGCGTATTGACATTGCCTGCTACAGGCTCTGAAATGAATGGAGGGGCGGTTATTTCTAAAAAATCTACCCAAGAAAAATACGCCTTTCATCATCCTCTTATTTATCCTACGTTTTCTGTTTTAGACCCCGAAAGTTGCTATTCTTTGCCTAAAGAGCAAATTGCAGCAGGAATAGCAGATACGTTTGTACATGTATTGGAACAATATTTAACAAAAACTAATCAATCCATGGTGATGGATAGGTTTGCTGAAGGTTTATTGTTGACTCTTATTAAATTAGCTCCTAAATTAATGCTCAATCATCAAAATTATGACGATATGGCAAATTTTATGCTTACTGCTACCATGGGTTTAAATGGATTTGTAGGAATGGGCGTAAT
>JAAYRN010000208.1 GCA_012518765.1 Bacteroidales bacterium | reverse complement strand
TAAAGAAAAACAATATAAATACATCTATGCTTGCACAAGTGGTTGATAAAATGGTAGATAATCTTCCAAAAGTAAGCGGAGGTAGTGGAATTTATTTGTCTAATGCAAGCAATCAAGCCCTGCAAAAAGCATTGGGAAGTTTGTCGGAATTTAAAGACGACTATGTTTCTATTGAACATATATTATTAGGAATTTTATCAACAAATGACAACACTGCTCAGTTGTTAAAAGACAATGGTTTAACCGAAAAAGGATTGAAACAAGCTATTTTAGAGCTTCGCAAGGGAGGACATGCTAACACGCCCCATGCCGAAGAAAGTTACAATGCATTAAATCGTTACGCACGCAATTTGAATGATTTAGCACAAAAAGATAAACTCGATCCCGTAATAGGACGAGAAGATGAAATCCGAAGAGTATTGCAAATTTTATCGCGTCGAACCAAAAATAACCCCATTTTAATAGGTGAACCCGGTGTAGGTAAAACCGCTATAGCAGAGGGCTTAGCACATCGTATCGTATCGGGTGATGTACCTGAAAATTTAAAATCAAAACAGGTTTTTTCTTTAGATATGGGAGCTTTGGTAGCAGGAGCTAAATACAAAGGAGAATTTGAAGAACGATTGAAAAGTGTTATCAAAGAGGTAACGGTAAGCGACGGAGAGGTTATTTTATTTATAGACGAAATTCATACATTGGTAGGAGCAGGAGGAGGTGAAGGTGCTATGGATGCGGCAAATATTTTAAAACCCGCTTTGGCAAGAGGCGACCTGAGAGCTATAGGAGCTACTACAACCAACGAATATCAAAAATTCTTTGAAAAAGACAAGGCGTTAGAAAGACGTTTTCAGGTAGTGTATGTAGATGAACCCGACCGCTGTTCTTCTATTTCTATTTTGAGAGGGCTGAAAGAACGCTATGAAACACATCACAAAGTTAAAATTTTAGACGAAGCCATTATCGCCTCAGTCGATTTATCGCAGCGATACATTACCGATAGGTTTCTACCCGACAAAGCCATAGATTTGATAGACGAAGCTGCCTCAAAATTACGTTTGGAAATCAATTCTGTACCCCAACCTTTAGATGATATCGAACGAAAAATAAGACAATTAGAAATTGAGCGCGAAGCTCTTAAAAGAGAAAATGATACAGAAACGCTTACTAATTTAAGCAATCAAATTTCGGAATTAAGCGAAGAGCGAAATGCCCTAAAAGCTCGATGGGAACAAGAAAAAGAATTGGTAAACCAAATACAACAACATAAAAACGACATAGAGCATTATAAATTTCAAGCTAACCAAGAGGAGAGAAACGGAAACTACGGAAAAGTAGCCGAAATACGCTATGGGAAAATTAAAGAATTAGAAACAACCATAGAAGAAATAGGCAAACAACTTCAAGTAATCCAAGGTGATAGCCCTATGATTGACGAAGAAATAGATGCGGACGATATAGCTGCAATTGTTGCTCGCTGGACAGGCATTCCCGTTAGCCGTATGATGCAAAGCGAAAAGGAAAAATTGTTGAAATTGGAAGATGAATTACACAAACGTGTTGTAGGACAAAACGAGGCTATTGAAGCTATAGCCAATGCTATACGCAGAAGCAGAGCCGGTTTGCAAGACAGTAAACGTCCCATAGGATCGTTTATTTTCTTAGGAACAACAGGAGTAGGAAAAACAGAATTAGCAAAGGCATTGGCTGAGTATTTATTCAACACCGAAAACGCAATTGTACGCATAGATATGTCGGAATACCAAGAGGCTCACTCGGTTTCTCGTTTAGTAGGAGCTCCTCCTGGATACGTAGGTTACGACGAAGGCGGACAATTGACCGAAAGAGTAAGACGCAAACCCTATTCGGTGGTTCTATTCGATGAAATAGAAAAAGCACATCCCGATGTATTTAACATTTTATTGCAAGTGCTTGATGATGGACGACTTACTGATAATAAAGGAAGGGTTGCCGATTTTAAAAATACCATTATCATCATGACTTCCAACATAGGTTCTCATATTATACAGGAAAATTACAACAAAATATCCGATTTTTCGGACGAAAAAGTACAAGAACAAACGCAATTAGATATTTTACAATTGTTGCGTAAAACCATAC
>JAAYRN010000207.1 GCA_012518765.1 Bacteroidales bacterium | reverse complement strand
TTGAGTTCTTGCATGGTATCACCTCCCCCATATAATTTGACGGCTTCGGTATTTTCATCGATTAACTCATCCAAAGCGATGGTGCCTTCATTGAAATAAGGCATAAATCCCATAACGGCATTAACAAAAACGGTTTTAGCTTGATGAAAAATAGCATTTACATAATATTCGAGAAAAGATTCTTTGGCAACATCTAATACATAATTTAATGCATCGCCTTGTTTCAGAGTGCGTATATCTAAGGTTCTATAGGCATTTTCTATTTTACCCTCCATGGTATCCGATTCTATGATATAGGGTAATTCTACCAATTTATTGGGATATTGTTTGCATATTTCTACAAATTCTTTTGCTTTATCTATGTCGTCTTGTTCTATGTTTTTGATACGAATACCGTATTTTGCACATAGATAAGCGTTGTAAATCACGCCTCCTAAGACTACATAATCGGCAGTTTTTAGCAAGGCTGTCAAGGAATCTATTTTTGTATCGAATTTAGCGCCAGCTACTACCGCCACATAAGGTTTTTGAGGGGTAAAAATACGGTCTAAATTCTGTAATTCTTTTTGCATTAAAAAGCCAGCATAAGAAGGTAAGTATTTGGTTATAGCCACTGTAGAGGCATGGGCTTGCCATGAGCCAAAGGCATCGTTTACAAACACATCGGCAAGTCCTGCCAATTGATAAGCAAATTGGTTTCTCTCATCGGTTTTTGATTCTTCACCACTAAACCAGCGTATATTGGGCATGTAAATTCCATCTATTTTACTCTCTTTTAAATCTTTGATTAAATGATTAATGGAAGTTTTTATACCTGCATATCCCTCATTTTCAGTAGCTTCAAACTGGGGAACACCAAATGTAATGTGTAGTTTTTCTTGTAAATAATTTACAATCGGCTGCACCGAGTGGTCATCGCTTATGCGTATTTTTCCTGTTTTTTTATCCTTAGGTCGTCCCACATGGGTCATGAGGATAATTTTTCCACCCTTGGCTATGATATAAAAAAGAGTCCCTAAGGTGGCATCTATGCGGTAAGGGTCGTGTATAATTCCTTTTTTTACTACATTGTGGTCTACACGTACTAATACTATTTTACCTTTTAAATCAGCATTTTGCAATACATTAAATGTTGCGTCTTTCATCATACACTAAGATTATTTATTTTTTTCGGCTATTCCTTTTGCTTTCATTTTTAAGCGAAAACTTATAAATCCTAAGTCTTGAGTATGTCCGTAGCTATAGCTGTAAGTCAACTCTCCATCGTTTATAACGGCTTTCATATTTATCACTTGGACATCTGTTTTTATTTCACCATAAGCAATGGGCATGGTAAATGGCAAAAAAGTAACTTCCTTTCCGTCAACAATTCCAACTGCTTCAAATTGAGAATTTTCATCTCCTTGTGTTTGTTTTAATACGATTCTGTTTTTTTCTTTTCCTTTGCTTATTTCAAAACGTACATTTTGCTTACTGTCTGTAATTTCCTGTTTTTCATCAATATAGCCCTGTGCATATACGCTTATTTCACCTTCGGTGGTGGTTACGCCGTCGTAAGTTCCTACAAAAGCATGGGTTTTACCGCAAGCAATGTACATAAAAGATAAAGCTGTTAAAAATAAGAAAATACATGTTTTTTTTATGCGTTTCATCGGATGATATTTTTAAAAAATTTACTGCAAAAGTATACAAAAATACGATATTCTATGTGGTTTCATATACTTTTTCTAACGATAAATTGCCGTCTTCTGAAATGTACACAATGTATGATTTTGTGTGTTTGTTGTTTATTTCTTTTATTAAATCAGCATATTCCATCACTTGTTTGTAATAAGATGCTTGGGCTGCACCTGTTTTAAAATCAATAACGATATTGCTATCTTTTTGTAAAACCAACCTATCGATACGGAAAAGTTTAGCATCTTTACTCATGATTTCAATTTCTGTTTTTACAACAGCATCGGCTTCGCCAAATAATATAGGTTTAAAATCACTGCATGTCAATTGAGTAAAAATATGTCTTGCGATTTCCCTATCCTTATCCGAAAAATTAGTTTCTGTTTTTATTTTATCCAACACTAAATCAATGTCTTGTGGGATATACACAAAGGATAAATAGGTATGAACCCATTTTCCCCACTGCATTTCTTTGCTTTCATAATCTCTTTTTAACACCAAGGGAGGCGAGGCAAGCCCAACACGATTGGCATTTTTAACGCTTTCGTTTTCAGGGATAAGCTCTTCTTTTTTTGTATAAGGCGAAAATTTTCCATAGGAATATATCGCTTTGGTGGGGTCTTCACTTGTATTTTCTATGTTTTTTGAAATAAAAAACTTTTCCTCTAAGGTAGTATCTTTTACCGTTTTCAATAACAAATAAAGTCTATCTTTGGCACGCGTACAAGCTACATAATTGACATTCAAATCATCTAATTCTTCAAGTCTTTTTTCTTCTTCATACAAAAGGGCAAATTCTGTATCGACAAGTGCGTTTGTTATCGAAATAAATGCCGTTTCAATGGGATATTCGTTGGTATCTAAATCCACCCATTTGGTAGGAGTTTTACCGCTTCTTCTCGGTTCATATTGAGGATAAATAACTATTGGAAATTGTAAACCCTTAGATTTGTGTATAGTAAGTATATTTACAGCATCAATCCCCTCTGGATTTGAAAGGGATATTTTACTTCCTCTTTCCTCCCAATATTCTATAAAATTGGCATAGGTGTAAGTAGCCGATAAATCGTACTCAAAAATAACTCCCGCTAAGGCAAACAAATAAGGGTCGTCTAACTTTTTTAAATCAAACACCAAAAGCAATTCCTCAAACATTTCATAATTAGTCAAATAAACCAATTTAGAAGGATTCAAATTATATTCAAATTCACGTAAAACACTTAAAAAATCCTGTTCTGTTTTTATTTTTATCAAATAAGGTTCAAAGTCTTTATTTTTTCTACGCAACACATATTGCAGTATAAATATACGCGCCAATTCATCGTTGCGGTTCAATATATATTGAAAACAAGATATAATAAATTGCACTTCGATGGATTGATTTAACAACAGTGATTCTGAAGACAATACATCAATTTCTTTCTGTGAAATTTCGCGTGCAAGGAAAGATGCCATGTCGTTTTTTCGGCATAAAATAGCAATATCTGAAAACTGATACCCTTCTTTTTTAACCGCAGCTATAATTTCTAAAATTTCTTGAAAAACAAATGTATATACATCTGATTTTTTAGCCTGAGTGTC
>JAAYRN010000206.1 GCA_012518765.1 Bacteroidales bacterium | reverse complement strand
TCGGGCTGCCACGAAGGAGCCCTACAAATAATAGATGGAAAAGCACGTATTGTTAGCGATTTATATTGCGATGGATTAGGAGCCTGTATTGGCGATTGTCCATTGGGTGCCATATCATTAGAAGAGCGTGAGGCAGAGCCTTATGATGAAATAGCAGTTATGGAGAAAATAGTAGGGAAGGGAGAAAAAACAATTTTGGCTCACTTACAACACTTGAAAGATTTTAATGAAATGGAATATTTTAATCAAGGAGTTCAATATCTAAAAGACAACAATATAGACATAGATTTGAGTTCATTACTTGATGACAATAAAACCGAATCAAAAGAACCAAAACCAATCATTGGTGGCTGTCCGGGCTTAAAAGAGATGTCGTTTAAATCGGAAAAACAAACACAATCCAATGAATCTCAACATATAAATTCCGAACTAACACATTGGCCCATTCAGTTGCATTTGATTAATCCTAATGCAGGATTTTTAAAAAATGCTGACCTTTTATTGGCTGCCGACTGTACAGCTTTTACTATAGGAAGTTTTCATCCTCAATTGCTTAAAGGAAAATCCTTAGCCATTGCATGTCCCAAATTAGATACAAATAAAGAAATTTATGTAGACAAACTGAAAACTATGATTGATGATGCTCGCATAAACACCATCACCGTAGCCGTTATGGAAGTACCCTGTTGCGGAGGCATGTTGCAATTGGTGAATTTAGCAAGAGCTCAAAGTAGCAGAAAAATCCCCGTTAGACACATAGTAATAAGCATACAAGGCGATATTCTTTCAGACGAATGGCTATAAAATAATAACCCATAAAAAATTAAAAATATGAGTACCAATAACTTTTCAAAATCACAAGTAGTACAACTGAAAAATCAAGTTCAGTATCAAACTGGTTCTATTGTAAGTCGTATTGTAGTTAAAAGAGCTGGAGGAAATTTAACCCTGTTTGCTTTTGACAAAGGACAATTTCTTAGCGAACATACTGCCGCATTTGATGCTGTAATTCAAATTCTTGAAGGAGAAGCTGAAATTGTAATAGGAGGCGAACCTTTTCATTTAAAAGAAAACGATACCATCATTATGCCCGCCAACATTCCTCACGCAGTGAACGCATTGGAACAATTTAAAATGTTATTAACCTTAGTAAAAGATTAAAATCATGTATAAAATCATACGAAGCGAAGATAAAACCCAGATATTAGAAAAACCCAAGGCGTTTTTATACCATAAAAACAATGAAATTGAATTGGTTAAACTAAATTTACAACAAAACGACGAAGTTGCCTTACACATCAACCCCATTAAAGTAGTATTTTACGTCATAGAAGGATCGGGAGTTTTAACAATTGGAACTTCAAGTTATACCCTACAAGCCGGCGATATGGCAGAAGTACATCCCGACGAAGAACGCGGATGGAGCAACCCCAATCCTGAATCACTTAAAATATTAGTTATCAAAACTTTATAAAACCAATATAAAAATAAAATATTTTAATAACTATAACTTTAAAAAATCATTTAAGACATGGCAAGTATGACAATCAAAGTAAGTGCGTTAATGAAAGACAAATTTCGCACAGAAATTCAATGCTCTAACCCATTTGTAATTGACCAACCTGTAGCAGCCGGTGGTAACAACGAAGGACCCAATCCCCTTGAAGTATTTCTTTCCACACTTCCTGCTTGTATCTGCGCCATTGGACGAATTATCGCCAATCAACGCAAAATAAAGCTAAACAAAATAGAAGTAAAAACAGAAGGCGATATTGATAAAGATTTTCTGTTGGGAATTACCAAAGAAGGAAGGGCTGGGTTTACAGAAATCCGCAATTACGTAACCATAGATGCTGACATGACAGAAGAAGAAAAAGAAGCTTTTCTGAACGACATAGAAAGTCGCTGTCCTATAGCCGATAACATGGCTAACACATCGAAACTAATCGTTGATATTGTTTAAAACAAACAACATCAAAATATAAGTAAATAAAATGGAGAATTTCGTCAAATAAAAATTCTCCATTTTTTATGTCTTTATCAATTTAATAATTATTTTTCACGATTTTTATTCCATTGTAATTTTTAAAATTGCATCTAAATAATTGAAAAAAATAAATGTTTTCATTGTTATTCTCAAATAAAAAAAAATGTTATATTTGCATGTTTTTAAAAGACATTAAAACTTATACACTGTTTTATTCACAAATAATTCATAATTAAATCAAATAATAAAATACATTTATGAAATCTGATATTGAAATTGCACAAGAAATTGAATTAAGGGAAATTACTTCCGTAGCTTCTGATATGGGAATAGAAAATGAAAACTTAATCCCGTACGGAAAACACATGGCAAAAGTTATGACTTCGCCTGAAAAACAAAAAGATTCAGAAAAAAGCAAGTTAATCTTGGTAACTGCTATTACCCCCACAAAAGCGGGTATTGGTAAAACCACCGTTTCCATAGGATTGGCACAAGGACTTAACCATATTGGCAAAAAAGCAACCGTTGCTCTTCGTGAGCCATCATTGGGACCTTGTTTTGGGATGAAAGGTGGAGCTGCTGGCGGAGGATACGCTCAAGTATTACCTATGGAAAAAATAAATCTTCATTTCACAGGAGATTTTCACGCCATTACAACTGCTAATAACATGATAGCCGCCCT
>JAAYRN010000205.1 GCA_012518765.1 Bacteroidales bacterium | reverse complement strand
GCGATATAAGTAGCTTACCCTTTTTTTTAAAAAAGCTGCTTATGTTTCTCAAACTATATGAAGATAATCCCAATGAACGCTTAATTAAACAAGTAGTTGATTGTTTGATGGATGGAGGAATTATTATTTATCCAACCGATACTATTTATGGAATAGGCTGTGATTTGTACAATGCCAAAGCCTTGAATCGTTTATGTTTATTAACTAACAAAAAGAAAGAAAAATCAAATTTTTCATTTATTTGCTACGATTTAAAAAATTTATCCGATTACACACTTCCTTTAAACAATACGGTTTTTAAGCTGATGAAAGATTTGTTACCAGGTCCTTATACTTTTGTTTTAGAGGCTAATAGCAATGTTCCCAAGCTTATACAAAAAAAGAAAAACGTAGGCATAAGGGTTCCCGATAATAACATTGCAAGGCAAATAGTTAAAGAATTGGGACGACCTATACTCAACGCTTCTTTGAAAATAAAAGATGATTTTTTAGAATACTATACAGACCCCGAGTTGATTTACGAGCAATATCAAGACAAAGTAGATATTGTTATTGATGGAGGAGCAGGTGATTACGTCCCATCGTCGGTCATACGTTGTGTGGATGGCGATATTTCGATTATTCGTAAAGGCAAGGGCGATGTTTCGTTTATAGAGGATTAAAAAAAACAGCAATTCGTTCTGTCGCTGTGTTGATACGTGCAACACAGAGGAAAGTCCGGACAACATAGAGCACCATACTTCCTAACGGGAAGGACTTATTTTGTAAAAAGTAAGTACAGATAGTGCCACAGAAAATAACCGCCTTTTGCAAAAAAGGTAAGGGTGAAAACGGGAGGTAAGAGCTTCCGCTGCAAGTGGGTAACTGCTTGTTGGGGTAAACCTTATGGGTTGAAAGACCATGTAAACCGAGGCTTGAGGGCTGCTCGTCCAATCTCGGAGGGTAGGTCGATAGAGGTGTTTAGTGATAAACATCCCAGATAAATGACAGAAATGTTGAGCTATCAACATACAGAATCCGGCTTATAGAATTGCTGTTTTTTTATGCTTCGTACATATATCCCACACCTTTTATGGTTTTTATGTTGTTTATTCCTATTCGCTTACGCAAACGGCGGATGTGTACGTCTAAGGTTCTTTCTCCTACAATAATTTGTTCGCCCCATAAATAATTATACAATTCTTCGCGTCTGACTACTTTATTTTTTTTGGATGCTAACAAATACAAAACATCAAATTCCTTGCGGGGTATGGATATTTTTTCCCCTTTGTGAATCATGATTAGATTTTCTTTGTCTATAATTACATCTTTGATGTATATACGAGATTTATCGCTTTGTGTTGGGATGTCAATTTTTCTGCGTAGCAGTGATTTTACTTTTGAAATCAATACTTTAGGACGAATAGGTTTGGTAATATAATCGTCAGCTCCTGCCTCTAAACCTGTTATTTGTGAGTAATCCTCTCCGCGTGCCGACAAAAAAGCGATGATGGTTTCCGATAATTCGGGCTTTGATTTTAAAGATATGCAAGTGTCAATGCCATCTATTTCGGGCATCATTACATCTAATAAAATTAAATGAGGTTGTATCTTAATAGCTTGTTTTATAGCTTCTTTGCCATTTTCGGCGGTGTATACTTCGTAGCCTTCTTTGGTGAGATTGTAGCTTATAAATTCTAAAATATCACGTTCGTCATCGACTAATAAAATACGAATTTTGTTGTTTTTCATAGCTTAGTTATAGTTTTTATTTAGAATCCATACCTGTTTGATTGGCTAATTGTCCGCAGGCAGCAGCGATATCCTTACCTTTGCTTTGACGTAAAGTTACTATTAAATTTTTACTTTTCAAATAATCCATAAACGCTATTGTTTGTTTCGTGTTGCTGGGTTTAAAGTTGCTGTAAGGATGTGTATTATATTCTATAAGATTGATTTTTACAGGAAATTGTTTGCAAAAACGAGCCAACATACGTGCATGTTCCAAGCTATCGTTGACAGATTCTAACAAAAGATATTCGATAGAAATACGTAATTTGGTTTTTTGATGATAATACATCAATGCGTTGGCTACTTCCGACAAAGGTTTAGTTTTATTAATAGGCATTAATGTGCTTCGTTGTTCGTTGTGGGCACTGTGTAACGACAATGCCAAATGTATCTTGATGTCATCGTCTGCTAAGCGTCTAATCCCTTCGGTTATTCCACTGGTCGACAGAGTAATTCTACTTTTTGACATACCCAATCCTTTGGGGGAAGAAACGTAGTGAATACAAGCCACAACATGTTCATAATTTAACAAGGGTTCGCCCATACCCATCCATACAATGTTGGTAATGGGGTATCCAAAGAGCAGTTTACTTTCTTCGTTGGCAATAAAAATTTGTTCAAACATTTCATAAGCCTGTAAATTACGTTTGTATCCCAAATGAGCAGTAGCACAAAACTGACAAGCCAACCCGCAACCAACCTGAGAAGATACACACACCGTAGAGCGACGATTTGAAGGGATTAGTACTGTTTCAATTATTTGATTATCCGATAATTGAAAAGCATATTTAAGGCTTCCATCTTTGCTTGTTTGTTTGTCGATTATAGAAAGTTTATGAAAAGAAAAATCTTTTTTCAGAGCATCGCGAAGCGAAAGGGGAAGGTTATTCATTTCGTCAAACGAGGCTGTATTGTGTTTCCACAGGTGTTCAAAAATTTGCTTAACTCTAAATTTTTTTTCATTAAGAGCAACTACCCATTCCGATAGTTGCTCTTCGTTTAATGATCTAATGTCTTGTAAAGGGATATTCCCGTTCATGATTAACCTTTGTAAAAAGGCATTTTTACCACAGTGGCTTTTAATGCTTTATCTCTAATTACGATAAATATTTCGGTGCCTGCTTTTGCAAATTCAGGTTTAATTAAAGCTGTTCCTATTGCTTTTTTTACCGATGGACCTTGAGTTCCGGAACATACGTGTCCTATGCGATTGCCGTTTTCGTCAACTACTTCATAATCTTGACGTGGGATTCCTCTGTCTATCATTTCAAAACCTGCTATTTTGCGTGTAACGCCTTCTTGTTTTTGTTTTAATAGGGCTGCTTTGTTTACAAAATCTTTGTGATCGACAAATTTGGTTATCCATCCTAAGCCTGCTTCAAGTGGTGAAATGCTTTCGCTTACTTCATGACCGTATAGGCAGTATCCCATTTCAAGGCGTAGGGTATCGCGAGCTCCTAAACCAATGGGTTTTATACCAAACTCTTTGCCTGCTTCAAATACAGCGTCCCATATTTTTAAACCGTCTTCGTTTTTAAAATAAATTTCACATCCACCAGCTCCTGTATACCCTGTGATAGAGAATAGTACATTTGGGACACCAGCAAAAGTCAAGTGTTTGAATGTGTAATATTCCATGTTTTCTACGGGCTCGTCGGTTAATTTTTGCATAGCTTTTAATGCCAAGGGACCTTGAATGGCTAATATAGAAATTTCATCCGAAGCATTGTATAGCTCAGCTCCAATGCGTTTGTTTTGTTCTACCAACCAATTCCAATCTTTTTCGATGTTTGATGCGTTGACTACCAATAGGTATTCATCTTCTTTAGTTTTATAAACTAAAAAATCGTCAACCACTCCACCTGCATTATTGGGAAAGCAGCTGTATTGGATTTTTCCAACGCTTAATGTAGAAGCATCGTTAGAGGTTACCCATTGTACAAGTTCCAGAGCTTTAGATCCTCTTATATAAATTAGACCCATGTGCGAAACGTCAAAAACACCTATGGCTTTGCGAACCTGTTCGTGTTCTACAACCAATCCTTCGTATTGGATAGGCATGTAAAAACCTCCAAATTCTACCATTTTAGCACCTATTTCTTCATGCTTCTTTGCAAATACTGTATGTTTCATATATCTAATATTTAATGTATTGTAAAATAATTTTAAATCATTTTCATGAGTTGCAAATTTACATTTTTTTTGAATGTAAATGAACAAAAGCTCACAATAATCTGTTAATAAACCATATTTTTGATATAATTTATTTATATTAATATCGTTAATTATTAATTTGAAACTTTAAAATATGTAACAATATGAAACATTTATTTATGATTGCTCTGTTGTATGTCGGGATTGCATGCAACGTATGGAGCCAAACAGACTACAAGTATGAAACGGTAGCAAATGATCCCCTTAAAGCTCGTATTTATACCTTAGACAATGGCTTAAAGGTATATATGTCAGTAAATAAGGAAAAACCTAAAATTCAAATTACCATTGCCACTAAGGCAGGAAGTAAATTAGATCCTGCTGAAACTACAGGTTTAGCTCATTACTTTGAACATCTGATGTTTAAAGGCACCAAACATTTTGGTACCAATAATTGGGAAGTTGAAGAACCCTTGCTAAACGAAATAGAGCGTTTGTTTGAGGTGTATAGGACGATTGACGAATCTAACGTAGCAGAACGAAATGCTTTATATGCTCAAATAGACAGTGTTTCTCAAATAGCAGCTCAGTATGCCATTCCGAATGAATACGATAAGTTAATGTCTATCATTGGTTCAAGCGGAACGAATGCAGCTACGTGGGTTGATTTTACCAACTATTATGAAAACATACCTTCCAATCAGTTGGAAAATTTCTTAGTTATTCAAGCTGATCGCTTTTTAAATCCTGCTATTCGTCTGTTTCACACAGAATTAGAAACTATTTATGAGGAGAAAAATATGACATTAACTCAAGATAGACGCAGGGTAAGCACCGCTTTGATGGAAGCACTTTTCCCCAATCATCCTTACGGTACACAAACTACCATTGGTACTCAGAAACATTTACGCAATCCATCTATTACCAAGGTAAAAGAGTTTTTCTCAACTTATTATGTGCCTAATAATATGGCATTTATCATGGCAGGAGATTTTGACCCCGATCAAGCTATTGCTTTGATTGATAAATATTTTGGAGGCATGAAAGCGGCTCCCATTCCTTCGTTTTCGTTTACACCCGAAGAACCTATAACTTCGCCCATCGAAAAAGAAGTAGTTGGTAAAGAAGCTGAAAGCCTAATTATGGCATGGAGATTTGGAAATCCAAATTCAGAAGATATTCCACTTTTGATTTTGACTGAAATGATACTTACCAACGGACATGCTGGATTGGTTGATTTAAACGTCAATAAAAAACAACGTACCTTAGGATCAGGCTCAGCACCTGCTATGCTTTACGATTATTCTTACATGATGATGTATGGAAGTCCCAAATCAAAACAAAGCCTTGAAGAAGTTCGCGATATATTGTTAGAGCAAATTGATTTACTACATCAAGGAGAGTTCCCCGATTGGTTACTTCAAGCCTGTATCAATGATTTACGCTTGCGTGAAATCAAAGGATACGAAGACAATAGCGGACGTGTAAATGCTATGGAAGAATCGTTTTATTTGGATATTCCTTGGAAAAATAAGGTGAATGCTTTGGATGATTTAGAAAAAATAACAAAGCAACAAATTGTAGATTTCGCAAAAAAACATTTACGCAGAGATAATTATGCTATTGTTTATAAACGTAAAGGAAGACCTACAGATATAGATAAAATAGCAAAACCCAAAACAACTCCTATTAAAATCAATAGGGAAGATAAAAGTGATTTTGTGAAATCAATAGAAAATAGTCAAATAACTCCTATTGAACCAGTTTTTGTCGATGTGGCTAAAATAGGCTATTCCATCGTTGACGGAGAAACCAAGATGTTTTATACTGAAAATAAAGACAATGATTTGTTTTCATTGAGCTACGTTATTGATATGGGAAGCTATCAAGACAAATATTTAAACATAGCTTCTTCGTATTTAGAGTATTTAGGTACAGATAAATATACTCCCGAGCAAGTTAATGAAGAATTTTACAAATTGGGTTGTACGTTTAATATGTCGGCGGGTGCAGAACGAAGTTATATCACCCTTTCAGGCTTATCGAAAAACATGGCTGCTGCTATGCAATTGTTTGAAGAGATTGTGAAAAATGCAAAACCTAACCAAGAGGCTTTGGATAATTTGATTGGTGATATATTAAAATCAAGAGAAAACGTTAAATTCAATCAGAATGCAATATTTTCACACTTAGTGGCTTATGGAATTTTCGAGAAAAATTCTCCTGTTTTTTCTACCTTGCTTACCGAAAAAGAATTAAAAGCCATTACTCCCGAGCAAATGATAGCTAAATTACAAGAATGGATGACTTACAAGCAATTTGTTATTTATCACGGTCCCGACAAAGAGTCCACAGTTGCTAACACCATTAAGGCACATCATAATTTAAGCAATTTGAAAAATGTTCCTGCAGAAGTAGATTTTGCCGAAAAAGTTCCAACAAAAGACCGTGTTTTTGTAATAGATTTTGAAACTCCTCAAGTTGTTTTATACGCCGCTTCGTTTGGAGGTAAATATCAAAACGACTTAACACCCAAAATTCGTTTATACAACGAGTATTTTGGTGGAAGCATGAATTCTATTGTATTTCAAGAGTTAAGAGAAGCTCGTGCCTTGGCTTATACTGCCATGTCGCAATATAGCTCACCTTCTGATTTAAAACGTCTACATCAAAATGTATCTTACATCGCTTGCGGAACTTCTAAACTACCCGAAGCCATAGATGCTTTTAACGAATTACTGACAAATATGCCCGAAAATGAAGCCGCTTTTGAAATAGCAAAAGAATCAGTTATAAATAGTTATCGTACTTCACGTATTAGCGAAGAGGATATTATTTGGACGTTTTTATCTTGGCAAAAACGTGGTTTAACCGAAGACCCACGCAAAGCTAATTTCGAAGCCATTCCATCCATTACCTTGCAAGACATTAAGCAATTCCAAAAAGAATACATCACAGGATTCCCTCGCACTTATGTCGTATTAGGAAATACAAAAGAAATGGATATGAAGTATTTGAAGAAAATCGGGAAGGTAAAAAAACTAAAACTAAAAGATGTTTTTGGATACTAAAAGCTAAGAAAAATGAACTTGGATGGCATTATGAAATCGTTGTATTACAAGAAGGAAACATATTTCCTTGATATGTTTGCTAAGGTAAAACATAATAAAACAACACTTTACAACGATAGAAATAATTGTGTTTCGGAAAAACATATAGAAAAATGGTTACTCATCAACGACCTGTTAAATATATGCGTTTATTTAAATAAAGATTGGACTCCCAATTGGGAGAACAAAAATGAAATAAAATATATACTTGTCGCTGAAGATGACCGTATTAAAGTAGAAGAAACCATATATCCAATTAGTTTTGCTTATTTTAAAACCAAAGACTTAGCAAACAATGCCATTGAAATCTTAGGAAAAGATGCCTTGTATAAAATCCTAAAAGGAGAAATATAGTCAAGGAAAAATAATATAACATTGTAAAAGGAGAATTGAATATTCTCCTTTTTTTGTTTTGAATATTTAGAAATACCGAGCGTTGAGCGTAGCCGAAACGCTATTATTTATGCTTTTGTTTACTTCGGCTACGCTCAGTAAACCTATTAATCAT
>JAAYRN010000204.1 GCA_012518765.1 Bacteroidales bacterium | reverse complement strand
TGGGCGACAAGCCATCTGAGGGATTGGAGGTCATACCGTCTGGTTCCATAGGTTTAGATATTGCTTTGGGTGTCAATGGACTCCCTAAAGGTAGAGTGGTCGAAATTTTTGGTCCCGAATCATCGGGTAAAACCACCTTGGCTCTACATGCTATTGCTGAGTCTCAACGCAATGGAGGCATAGCAGCTTTTATTGACGCAGAACATGCTTTTGATCGTTTTTATGCCGAAAAATTGGGAGTAGACGTCCAAAATCTATTAATTTCTCAACCCGACAACGGAGAACAAGCCCTTGAAATAGCCGATAATTTGATTCGTTCGGGAGCCATTGATGTCATTGTTATTGACTCAGTAGCGGCATTAACTCCCAAAAGCGAAATTGAAGGCGAAATGGGAGATTCTAAAATGGGATTACAAGCTCGTTTGATGTCGCAGGCATTGCGTAAATTAACTTCAACCATCAGCAAAACAAATTGTTGTTGTATATTTATCAATCAATTACGTGAGAAAATTGGTATCGTATTTGGAAATCCTGAAACAACAACAGGAGGCAATGCCCTGAAGTTTTATTCCTCGGTTCGTTTAGATATTCGTCGCATGTCGCAGCTTAAAGACGGAGAGCATGCGGTAGGGAACAGGGTGAAAGTAAAGGTAATAAAGAATAAAGTAGCACCCCCTTTCCGTACGGCAGAGTTCGATATTATTTACGGAGAAGGAATATCAAAAATGGGCGAAATAATTGATTTGGGAGTTGAGTACAATATCATAAAAAAGAGCGGTTCTTGGTTTTCTTACAACGAATCAAGATTAGGACAAGGACGAGAAACCGTAAGACAAGTATTGTTGGAAAATCCCGATTTAGCAAACGAATTAGAGCTAAAAATTAAAGAAGCTATAAAATAAATAATACGATGATATTAAATAGAAAATCATGCTATGCATCGGTTTTGCTTGTATTGTTTTTATTATTCAGCTGTCAACATAATCGCCAGGATGACCGCTATGCGGATATGCCCTCCGAATTAGCTGAAATTTATAAAAAGATAGATAAAAACCCTTCCGACCTTTCTTTATATTTCAGTCTTTCTGACTATTATATGAAAATTTCCTTGCAAGATAGTGCCTTAAATGCTATTTTAACAGCACTGCGTATAGATTCTACCAACACCACATGTTATCTGAAATTATCCGATGTTTACTTTGCCATGAATCATATCGATGCATCGGAAGAAATGTTAGAAAAAGTAATATCTATGGATGGGAAAAACCAGGAAGCATATTTAAAATTAGCCGAATTACATTTCCTACACAAACGCTACGACAAGGCTCAAAATTTTTTACAAACAGCTTTATCCATAGATTCTTATAATCCTAAAGCTTATTTTATTTGGGCATGGGTTTACAAGGAAGAAGGAGATACTATGTCGGCTATACGCTCTTATTTGACAGCTATAGAGCAAGATATAGATTATTTTGAAGCCTACGAAGAATTGGCAATTTTATATCACCACAAAAAAGACCCCATAGCTGCTAATTACTATAAAAATGCACTCAATATCAAGCCCGACGATATATTATTGATGTATAATTTTGCTATGTTTTATCAGGAAATGAACGATTTTGACAAGGCAATCATGTACTATAAAATGATACTTCAAATAAACCCATCTTATAAATATGCACTGCATAACATAGCTTGGATTTACATGATTGAAATGGAAAGATACGAAGACGCTATAGCTTTTTTTACAAATGCCATCGACATAGATAATGAATACATAGAGGCTATATATAACAGAGGATTAGCGTTTGAAAGCCTAAAACAATACGACAACGCTCGGCAAGATTATGCGTATACCCTTAAATTAAACGATAAATATGAGTTGGGGATTGAGGGGTTGAATCGTTTGGATAGACTACAATCTAAATAAAAATATATGTCTATAAATTTGAAAAAAATCTCGTTATTGCTTGCCATAGCTTGCGTAATTTTTTTAGCGTGGTATTTTTCCAATATCACCATATACATTGTTTTAGCTCTTATTTTATCCTTAATGTGCTCGCCTGTAAAGCATTTGTTCTTGAAAATAAAAATCAAGAAAATAAAATTAAGCAACGGAATAGCTACCGTATTGGCAATGTTGAGTGTACTTTTGTTGTTGGGCGGCGTTTTGTACTTGATATTACCTCCTTTGGCTCATCAAATCAATGCTATAGCTAATTTAGACCAACATCAAATTTCTACTGCTTTAGAAAGTCCGTTACATAGTGTAGATTATTACCTGAAAAAATATAATTTAATAGCCGAAGATGAGGAGGTGAAAAATATTATTATTTCTACTACTTTGGAGTATGTACGAAAAATAAATGTGTCTTCGTTTTTTGGAGGAGTTATTCATGGACTGGCTTCTTTGTTTTTGTCAATTTTTTCTATTTTGTTTATCGCATTTTTTCTATTACTCGATTTCACAAAACTACAAACTACTTTCATCCGCATGCTTCCCAATGAGTATCAACAAGAAATGACCAATACTTTTTTGAAATCTAAAAAGTTGTTGTCTAATTATTTTGTAGGATTAGCAGTAGAAATGCTGTTGGTGGGTTTGTTGGGATTTACGGTTTTAAGTTTATTGAAAATAGAAAATGCTTTGCTGATAGGAGTTATCAGCGGTATTATGGTGATTATTCCCTATATTGGTCCGATAATTTCTTTTGCAATAGCTTGTTTTTTAGCTGTTACAGGTGCTTTTATCATAGATCCAAGTGCTAATTTTTCCATGATTATATTAAAGTTATTTTCAACTTTTTTACTTTGTCGTTTGTTAGACAATTTCTTTTTACAACCTTACATTGCTTCCAAATCGGTGAAAGCTCATCCTTTAGAGGTGTTTTTAGTTATACTTATAGCGGGCATGCTGGCGGGTATCCCGGGTATGATGTTGGGTATTCCTGTGTATACATTTATTAGGGTTTTTGCAAAAGAATTTTTTGGGAACAGTAATTTCATACAAATATTAACTGCCAAAATAGACCACAAGTAACAGCCCTTTACGCATCTAACAGTTGATTATCCAATGGGTTGCTAATTCCTGCGTCCTTAGTGTGTTTTGCATTTACGATAGCCTCGGTAATGTTGATGGTAAAGTCCCCAATTTTTTCCAATAAAGCATAGATTCCGCTGTAATAAATTCCTGTTTCGTAAGAATAGGTTCTGTTTTTTATGTCTTCCAAATGTTGAGAGCGTAAATAATCGCGATATTCATTTATTTTTGTTTCAGCGTCTAAGGCTGCGGTTATTTCTACCATGCGATAGTTTTCGTTCAAATTGTCGTTCATAACTTGGAGGGAGTTGCGTGTAAGCT
>JAAYRN010000203.1 GCA_012518765.1 Bacteroidales bacterium | reverse complement strand
GATTTCCAAATAAATCAAAATGATAGACTTTTCCTAATTCATTACTTTTTTTCTTACCAGTTTTTACGAAAACATTGATAGAAACGCCTTGCATAATGTCAAAAACGTTTTGATCAACGCTTCCATCGGGTGCAGTTTCTTTTTTCTTTGCGTTACCGTGTAAATCTATTGTATAAATTTTGTCGTAAGTTTTCAGCAAATTCCAACGCATACCCCTAAAAGTAGGATTATCTAAAAAGCCGTGTGGATTGATAAACGCTAAAACACCACTTCCGTTTTTCTCGATAAAATATTGTCCGTAACGCAAGAACTTCACATAGTCATCATTTATCCATTTTGGATTTCGTTCTTTTAACTTTTCTTTTCCGCCCGGTTCTTTTTTATAATCTTCCATCAATTTCATTATCCATTCGCCTTTGTTGGCACTTTCACCACTGTATGGCGGATTTCCAATAACGCACATTACAGGCGTGTCTCGTTTAATTAGATTAGCTTCATTGGCTTCGGTACTCAGCCAATTTGCAAATAAAGTAGCTGTATCAGGATGATGTTCTTCTAAACTATTGGTTAGATAAATTCTAAGTCGCTGATTAGATGTAGAATTAAAACCTGTTTCTTTTAACAATAAATCCAGTTTAAGATGTGCCATCGCATAACTTGCCATTAAAAGCTCAAAACCATTCAATCGTGGTATCAAATGATTTTCTACATAATTGCTCCAAATACCTTGTTGCCCTTCAAATTTTTTGTAAATATTTTTCACTACTTCGGCTAAAAATGTTCCCGTACCTGTGGCTGGGTCAAGTATCTGAACTTTATGTACTTCCTGTTCAATCTTTTTGCCTTGTACTTCAACTTTTATGTTGGTTTTGCTTGTGTCGGCAAGTCCTTGCGGTAAATTAAATTCTGTTTTTAAAATGTCATCAACAGCCCTAACTATAAAATTCACAACAGGTGCAGGTGTGTACCAAACGCCACGGGCTTTGCGTAATTTGGGGTCATATTCGCTCAAAAAATCCTCATAAAAATGAATAATTGGGTCTTCCATTTTTGTTGATTTTCCATAGTTTTTCAAGATTTCTTTCACATCACAAGCCAAGAAAATTTCCGATAAATTTTCAACCACCCATTTAATACGGTCATCAATATCAGGACCAGCTATATAACCAAACAATTTTCTTAAAAACGGATTGGATTTAGGTATTAATTCAGCTGCTTCCTGCCTACTGAAAGTATCTAAAGTAGAGTCGTGTAAACGTGCTGCAAACATTCCATAAGCAATGGTTTGAGCGTATACATCGGCAAAACCTTTAGGTGTAATATCATGAATTAAAATTTCTTTGAAAGCTTGTTTTTGGTCGCGAAGTGTACTGTTTTGATGATTTTCTTCATCACTTGTCAGGGCGTTACCAATAATATCGGAAAGAAGTCGGGCTTTACCTGCCATCATTTCTGCCAGTTTTTTACTGCTTTTTATGGTTTGCCCTATGTGAGTACAAAAGTCTTTAATCAGATTTTCAAATTGTTCAAAATTTTCTGTTATTGGTTTTATCCCTTTTTCGGTAACTTCTCCAATTGCAATTTTAGTTACAAATTGTCCCTCACGATATAAATGAAAATCAAGATAATCGGTAAATATCAAATTGCTTAATGATGCTTTGTATCTGTCAAATTGTTCTTTATTGCCTGTTTTCTTTGCTCCTTCAAGGTCTTTATCTCCAATGTCTTTTGCTTCAATAAATCCTATAGGTATATCTTTTTGGGTTAAAATATAATCAGGAGCACCGCAACTCTGTCTTTTCGGTTCGTTGGTTACACTAACTGTTGGCACCAATTCTTCAATAAGATTTTGTAAGTAGCCACGAAAAGTATGTTCGGTAGC
Organism: Bacteroidales bacterium; assembly: GCA_012518765.1. Classification (GTDB taxonomy): domain Bacteria; phylum Bacteroidota; class Bacteroidia; order Bacteroidales; family WCHB1-69; genus UBA5266. Next base: position 1,355 of record JAAYRN010000203.1, on the reverse strand, counting down.
ATTTCCAGTTTTGTACTTTTCGTTTATATCATTAATGTATTGTTTTATTGTCATTTATTTATATTGCTTTTGGATTAAGAAACTCCTCAATGGAATTTTGAATATTTAAAATTAACTTGTAATATAATATTGCGTTTCTTGCATTTTTATCTGCTATTTTCTTTGATTTCATAATTTTATTGTTTTCATCAAAGACAAATAGTCTATTAGAAGAATCTGGCATATTCACTTGTAGCTCTCTTAATTTATTTTTCATATCATAATTCTTTTACTATTTTCTCAAATTCAAATTGATAGCCGTCATAATTTCTAATATCATCGTAGGGCGGTGATGTAATTACAAAATCAACATAATCATCGGGCATGTTTTGCATTGTAATCAAACAATCCTCATTGTATATTTTTTCAAGCTCCATATCACAAGTTTAATCAATTTTTACTAAGCACGTATTATAACGTATATTTCAGCGAAATTATTCTTTTATCCAACTTTAAATCTTCGCTATCATCTGTAGGCGAATATCTGTTTTTGTGTTTCCATTTATTTCTTCAGAACCGGAAGATATGCTGTTTTTATTTGCATAAAAAGTTTGAGAAACTTTGAGCCACATGTTTATACGAGGTGTTATTTCTGTTTTGAGTACAATATAAAACCGAGAACCTGCGGCATAGTGTGCTGGAATAGAAGAGGCATACAAAACATCTGATTCGTAAGCATAAATACGGGTATCGTAATTATCGGTTTGAAATAAAGCGTATCTGCCCGCAAGGCTTATGCGTTTGTAAATCCAACGAATATCTTGGTACACTAAAACTCCATGTTGTTTTTCAACTTCTTGATTGGGATAAAAAGCGACATATTCCACACAGCTTTTTAGTTGTATGGATGAAATGGGGGTTAATTGTAATTGAAAACGATAATTTTGCTTATTAGATGCTATGATTTGGTTGTAATACTCGGTGGCTTCGTTCACTTCTTTGGATTGGTATCGAAACCTGAAAAACATCACACATTTAGAATTGAGCGTATAAGTAAGTTGAGAGTATATTTTATAACCACTTGAAGGAGCATCTACCCTGTATTTCAACCACATAAAATGGAAATAATCGATGTAAGAATGCAGGATAAAATACCTGTTTACTATAAATTCAGCACCTACATACAATCCTGTTTCGTTGGCATTGGAAGAAGATTCTCCAAAAGCCGCCGATTGAACTCCTTGATAATCGCGACTATAATACCTATGTACAGCCGATAAGGTTACCAAAGGGTCGGCATAAAAAACAAGTCCATTCAACAAAGCAAAACCTCCGTTATGGCTCATGGCATTTTCGCCATACACACTTATTTTTTT
>JAAYRN010000202.1 GCA_012518765.1 Bacteroidales bacterium | reverse complement strand
AGTGGACTCTATACTCATTGAAGATACTATTTGTGCGGGAGGTACTTACGCATCTCACAACTTTACGATACCAACGGAACACACCCTCAGCGGTTATATGGTTTACGACACCAACGAGACGGTAAATATCTACGGTTGCGACAGCATCACTAGAATTGAACTATGGGTTCGTCCAGTAGGTTCTGTGTTAATTGAAGATACTATTTGTGCAAGTGAAAGTTATACCTTATATGATTTTAATATATCCACTACTTACACCACAACAGGCTACATGATTTATGATACCAATGAAACGGTAAATCAATATGGTTGTGATAGTATTACCATGTTAAGTCTATGGGTACGCCCTGTGGATAGTATTGATTTTACTGCTACCGTTTGTGCAGGAGAACATTATATGTCTAATGGATTTGATATACTGACAGTTCTTAAAGATGAACCTTACGTGATTTATGATACAAATCGTACAACAAATATAGAAGGTTGTGATAGCATTACTACTTTAGAATTAACGGTTAATCCAATACCAGAGGTAGATTTAGGAAAAGATATATCGGTGTGTAATGATACGATGTGGCCCGTAAAATTAGATCCAGGATCAGGCTATACATCTTATTTATGGAATAATGGAGCAAGGACACAAGTATTGAATGCAACTAAAAAAGGTACTTATTTCGTAAGAGTAGAAAATCAATACAATTGTTACAATTTCGATACTGTTGAGGTATTTGATTTGACAGATTTATATGTGGAAATTGAAAGCTTATATGATTTCTGTATAAGAAAACAAACCACCTTGTCGGCTCATACTAATGCCTCTGAACTATTGTGGAGTACAGGAGAAACCACCTCTACAATCATGGTAGATGAGATAGGGGTATACTATGTAACAGCATCCGAAAGAGGATGTAAAGTGTCTGATTTTTATATCATAGATACTTGTATAGTTAAAATATACTTACCCAATGCTATTTCTCCAAGCGATAGGAATGGACAAAATGACTATTTCTCAATGATGTATCCTGATTATTACACAATTAACAATGTAGATCTGGCTATTTATGATCGTTGGGGTAATCAAGTCTTTGCCTCCAAGGATCCTAATTTCAGATGGGACGGAACAACCTCCAACGGAAGAGTTGCTCATGACAATGTCTTTGTATATACTTTGGTTCTCGAAATAGATGGAGTAAAATACAAATACAAAGGAACTATACTTGTAATGTAAATTGATAAAATTCACTATACTTTATTATGTGTTTACAAGTGTTTTATTTTGTTAAATGATGACAAAAGAACACTTGTAAACATTTGTTTGTTAACAATAATTCACATGAGGATTTCTTATTCATCTGTTAATCAAGTGCTTTTCCCCGTTAATTAAATACATAAAAACAGTGGTTTGTATGCAAAAAAAATGTAATTTTGCAAACTCGAAAAAGTCCGATTAATATCCACAAACAGAGAAGGTGAAATATTTGTTTGTAAAAATAATTTTAGAATAAAAAAAGATGGATACATTAAGTTATAAAACGATTTCAGCTAAGAGCACTACTGTAAACAAAGAATGGTTGTTGATAGATGCTGAAAACGAAATAGTAGGTCGTTTAGCTTCTACTGTAGCTAAACTTTTAAGAGGTAAACATAAAGCAAACTTTACCCCTCACGTAGACTGTGGAGATAATGTTGTTATTATCAATGCAGATAAAGTGCGTTTTACGGGAAACAAAATGTTAGATAAGGAGTATGTTAGGTATACAGGTTACCCAGGAGGGAAACGAGTAAGAACTCCACAAGAGGTATTGCAAAAAAAACCTATATACATTGTCGAGCATGCAATAAAAGGTATGTTGCCTAAAAACAGACTGGGTAATAAGTTGTTTAGAAATCTATATGTTTACGAAGGAAGTGAACATAAACAAGAAGCCCAAAAACCTAAATTAATTAATATTAAAGACATCAAATAAAAATATGGATATTATAAATACATCAGGTAGAAGAAAAACAGCTGTTGCCCGTATATACATGAAAGCAGGCAATGGAAATATCACGGTTAATGGACGCTCTTATAAGGAATATTTTCCAACAGGGACATTGCAATACCTTGTTGAACAACCTTTCCATGTTTTAAACCAAGATATTAAATATGACATAAAGGTGAATCTTAATGGAGGAGGAATCACAGGACAAGCAGAAGCTTTGCGATTAGCAATTTCAAAAGCATTGTGTGAAATCAATCCAGAACACAGACACGAATTAAAAGATGTCGGTCTATTGCGAAGAGACCCACGCATGGTTGAAAGAAAGAAACCGGGTCAACCCAAAGCAAGAAAAAGATTTCAATTTAGCAAACGTTAGCATTAGAATACCAAGCATCTACGAATGTTTAGTATCTAAACTGCATCGACTTTCATTACAATGAAACTACTTTGCAGTTGCTTGAAAATAAAAGAAAGTAAACATTAAAAAAATCAAGATGACAAAAGTAAATTTTGACCAATTATTGGAAGCAGGTGCTCATTTTGGGCATTTAAGAAGAAAATGGAATCCCAACATGGCTCCATACATTTTTATGGAAAAAAATGGTATACATATCATTGATTTACATAAAACCGTAAAAAAAATCGATGAAGCACATCAAGCAATACAACGCATTGCACGATCCGGCAAAAAAATATTATTTGTTTCTACTAAAAAACAAGCAAAAGAAATACTTGCAGAACATGTAGAAGAAATAAAAATGCCTTATGTAACAGAGCGTTGGCCTGGAGGAATGCTTACCAACTTCAATACAATACGCAAGGCAGTAAAGAAAATGTCTTCCATAGACAATCTAATGAAAAGTCCAGAGTGGGATAGCATATCTAAACGCGAACGACTACAAATTCAAAGAGAAAGGATGAAACTACAAAGAAACTTAGGCTCTATTTCAGATATGAGTAGACTTCCTGCAGCCGTGTTTATAGTAGACATAATGAAAGAACACATTGCTGTAGCAGAAGCTCGTAAATTAAATATTCCTATTTTTGCTATTGTAGATACTAATTCAGATCCCGAATTGGTTGATTATCCAATCCCTGCAAATGACGATGCATCGAAGTCTATATCATTGATTGTAAAAGCAATGTGTGATGCAGTACAAGAAGGACTCAACGAAAGAGTTTTAGATAAAGATAAAATAGAAGAAGAACTTGCAGAAGAGGAAGAAACCATTATCAGAGAGGAAGAAGAAGAAAGACCACAACGCTCGGGCAGAAGAAGAAGAATGGGCGAAATGGGTACAGACGATGATGTGGCAGAAGAAAAGAAAAAACGCCCAAGCTCCCGTCGACCCTCTACAAAAAAATAATATAAATGTTGAATTAAATAAGTAAGAAAAAAAAATGACAATTACAGCAGCAGACGTAAATAAATTAAGACAAGTTACCGGTTCGGGAATGATGGACTGTAAAAATGCTTTGGTTGAAGCAAACGGTGACTTTGAAGCAGCAATTGATATATTAAGAAAAAAAGGACAAAAAATAGCAGCCAAACGTGGAGATCGCAGTGCTAATGAAGGAGTTATCTTGGCGAAAACAGCAGAGGATAATACCTACGGAGTAATTGCAATGCTGAACTGTGAAACTGATTTTGTAGGGAAAACAGAAGATTTCACAAACTTAGCATCTACTATTGTAGACCACGCTATTGAAAATCGTATCCAAACACTTGAAAGCTTGAAAGAAAGTGTGTTAAATGGGAAAACAGTAGACGCTCTCTTGTTAGAAATGACAAGTAAAACAGGAGAAAAAATAGAATTAAACCAATTTTCATTTGTCGAAACACCTTTTGTTACCTACTACAATCACAACGGAAATAGGTTAGCAGCTTTGGTAGGATTTAATAAAAAAATAGGGAACATAGAGGTTGGACGAGAAATAGCCATGCAAATAGCAGCTATGAATCCAATAGCAATAGATGAAAAAAGTGTAGCACAAGATGTGATAGACAGAGAATTAACCATTGCACGCGAGCAAGTTATCAACGAAGGGAAGCCTGAACACATGATTGATAAAATCGCTCAAGGAAAATTAAATAGATTCTTTAAAGAAAATACACTTCTTCATCAAGATTTTATTAAAGATAGCAAAAAAACAGTAGCTCAATACATGGCTGAGGTAGATAAAGAATTAGCCTGTAACGAATTTGTACGCTTTCAGTTAGGAGCATAAAATCATACATTTACAGATATAAGAAAAGGCAGTGTTTTAAAACACTGCCTTTTTTGTATGGTAATTTCAACGGAAAATTATAACTTTTCAGTTAAAATAATTATTTTATTTTTCAATACTTCTACAATTCCTCCTTCAATGGGATGATACGAAGTTTCATTATTCTTATTAATAACCTTAGCCTTCCCTTTCGACAAAGCGGTTATCAAGGGAGCGTGATTGTTGAGTATGGCAAACAATCCATCCAAGCCCGGTAATTGAATAGACACAACATCTTCAATGATTTTTTGATTTTGAGGAGTTATAATTTCTACTTTCATTGTGATTATATTTATTTATTTTCAAAAGTATGAGATAAAACTTACATGTCAATTAATTTGAAAATTGTTTTAACACGCTTGTTTTATAAATATTATTGCTCTGCAGATTCGGCTAACATTCTTTCTCCTTTTTCTATGGCTTCCTCTATAGTTCCCACTAAGTTAAAAGCAGCTTCAGGATATTGGTCTACTTCTCCGTCAAGAATCATATTAAATCCTTTGATGGTGTCTTCAATGTCGACAAAAACTCCTTTTATACCTGTAAACTGTTCCGCAACGTGGAAAGGTTGTGATAAAAAACGCTGTATACGACGAGCACGATGTACGACTAATTTATCTTCATCGCTAAGTTCGTCCATTCCTAAAATGGCGATAATGTCCTGTAACTCATTGTAACGCTGTAAAGTTTCTTTTACCTTTTGAGCGGTATTATAATGGAGTTCGCCCACAATATCGGGAGTTAAAATACGTGAAGTTGAATCTAAAGGATCTATAGCAGGATAGATACCCAAAGCGGCAATCTTACGACTTAAAACAGTAGTTGCATCTAAGTGCGAGAATGTAGTAGCAGGAGCAGGGTCGGTTAAGTCGTCGGCAGGAACGTAAATAGCTTGAACAGAGGTAATAGAACCTCGTTTGGTGGAAGTAATACGCTCTTGCATAATACCCATCTCGGTAGCAAGTGTAGGTTGATAACCCACAGCTGAAGGCATACGTCCTAATAAGGCAGACACCTCAGAACCAGCTTGTGTAAAACGGAATATATTGTCAACGAAAAATAAAATATCTCTACCTTTTCCATCCTCATCCCCGTCTCTATAGTATTCAGCAACAGTTAACCCCGATAAAGCAACACGGGCTCTGGCTCCGGGAGGTTCGTTCATTTGTCCAAAAACCAAAGTAGCCAACGATTGTTCCAACTCTTCTTGTTTTACCAAACTTAAATCCCAGCTACCTTCTTCCATACTTTTCTGAAATTCTTCTCCGTATCGGATAACTCCCGACTCTATCATATCTCTAAGTAGGTCATTACCTTCACGTGTGCGTTCGCCCACTCCAGCAAATACCGACATGCCTGAATATTTCTTAGCTATGTTGTTAATCATTTCCATAATGGCAACGGTTTTTCCAACACCAGCTCCTCCAAACAAGCCAATTTTTCCTCCTTTCATATAAGGTTCAATGAGGTCAATAACCTTGATACCTGTATATAAAACTTCACTTGATGTAGATAAGTTTTCAAATGTAGGAGGGTCTTGGTGAATACTTCTGTAAGAGTCTGTCTTTACTTGTTCCATTCCGTCAATGGTTTCGCCTATTACGTTTAATAAGCGTCCGTTGATATTAGCGGCTGGCATTGAAATAGTTCTACCTGTAGATACTACTTCCATACCCCTGTATAAACCATCGGTGGAGTCCATAGCAATACAACGCATGGTGTTTTCTCCAATGTCTTGTTCGCACTCAAATACGACTTTGTCTCCGTTGTCGCGAGTAACCTCTAAGGCTTCATAAATTTTTGGTAAATCTTCTTGGTTGTCAAAAACAACGTCTACTACAGCACCGATAATCTGTGAAATTTTTCCTTTTGCTTTTTTAGTATTCTCCATATATTTGAATTTTAAACACTTAAGAGTGTTGAGAGTTTTGATAAAATGATTTACAAAGTAACAAAAATTTATTTATAAAACCTCAACAAAATGAAGTTTTTTTCTTGTTTTATGATTTTTTAATACAAGCAAGTTTTCTATGAGAACGTAAAGTTTGTTTTTTGTGTAAATCATAGTAAACTAAAGCGATGTGATGTTTTCTACATTTCACTCTTTTACAAATCGTTTTACCGTTACTCCCTGATGCGTTTGAATGTGAAAAAAATAAAATCCTTTGCTTAAATCATTGATATTAAGTGTAGTTTTACTGTCGTTTATATTGAAATGTTTGATTTGTTTCCCTGTTAAATCATATATCATTATTTCTTTTATTATCGCATCTTCGGTTTCAATTTTCAATTGATTGTTGCTTGGATTGGGATAAACCCTTACGTTGTAAATTACAGCTATATTATCCTGTTTAATCCCTACAAAATCAGAATAATAATATACAGAATAGGTGCCTATTTCTCCCTCACAATTTAAAGAGGTAATTTTCAATATATTTCCATCTTTATCATACTCCCATACGTACATGTTAAAACATTTATATGTATTTTCAATAGAATTCCATCTAAAAAACGTTCCAGTTATTTTTAAATAATCATCACTGTACTCATAAGTTCTTTTTATGTCATTTACCCACTTTTCGTCTGTTTTATCCCATAATTTATACTCCAACTCCACTGCGTATCCGTCTTCATTATATGTATACAGACATAATGAGTCATTTCTAAATGAGTCTGTGGTAATAATTATATTTTGTCGTAAAACCTCAGTTAAAAGATTGTTTTCATTATAAGTATGCGTATACCTATATAATCTAGTGAATTTTTCTATCAGTAATCCGTTTGTATTATAGGTGTACATAACTTCCAATGGAGATGCCTCCCATGATTGTGGGTCTTTCTGCCAATTCCACCCAAAAGGAGATTCTTTTGTTAATAATTTTTTTCTATTATAAGAATAGACTGTTTTTTTATCGTTTATTAAGGTGTCAGTATATGAAGCTTTTCTTTGATATATTACCGAATCTATGGCAAAATTGTTATAGAAATACATATACCTATGATAATCTTTGGGCTCATCATTATTGTCAAATTTTTGGAGTAGTTCTTCTGTACATAATCCTTTATTATTATAGTTGATATACTTAATAATACGTAAATTTTTCCAGTAAGAATTGGGAAAGAATTCCTGAACTAACATCTCTGTACATAGTCCTTGGGCATTGTATGTATATATCTCACGCCAGCGGAGACTATCATCACCTGCACCTGGAGCACAATGCACCATACTGTCCAACAATTTAGTTGAATTGTTTTTTTGAGGAATTTGTAACTCGT
>JAAYRN010000201.1 GCA_012518765.1 Bacteroidales bacterium | reverse complement strand
GATATAATACCTGCATATCAAGTAAGACGATACGGCTGGAGTGCTAAAATGCCAATTTCTGTAATTAGCGATTTTGAGGAATTTGCAATCTACGATTGTACCAACAAGCCCAAGCCTACCGACAAAGCAAGTAATGGACGCATAAAATACCTGACTTACAAAGAGTATATTTCAGAATTTGATTTTATTTGGAATACTTTTTCAAAGGAAAAGGTACTTAAAGGGAGTTTTGACAAATATATTACTTCTGATAAAAATAAAAAAGGAACATCAACCGTAGATAAAGAGTTTTTACTATCACTTGATAAATGGCGAGTTGAATTGGCAAGGAACATTGCTTTACGAAACAACGATATAAACGAAGATGAGTTGAATTATGTGGTTCAGCAAACCATTGACCGCATTGTTTTTCTTCGTATTGCCGAAGATAGGAGTGCAGAGCCTTATGGAGCATTACAAAACTCTTTAAAATCGGGAGATTTTTATCAAAACTTACTTTATAGTTTCAATCAGGCTGAACAAAAATATAATTCTGGATTGTTTGATTTTGAAAAAGATAAAATTAGTGCCAACATAAAAATAGACAATAAAGTCATTAAAGAGATAATTTCTGAATTATATTATCCTATTAGTCCTTACGAGTTTTCGGTGTTGAGTGTGGAAATTTTGGGAAGTGCTTACGAGCAGTTTCTTGGCAAGCAAATTTCACTTACAGCTGGCGGAAGAGCAAGAATAGAAGTAAAACCTGAAGTACGAAAGGCAGGCGGAGTTTATTATACACCACAGTACATTGTAGATTATATTGTAAAAAATACAGTTGGCAAATTAGTAGAAAACAAGACACCAAAACAAGTAAGCGAAATTAAAATCTGTGATCCTGCCTGTGGCAGTGGTAGTTTCCTTATTGGAGCATATCAATATTTGTTGGATTGGCATAAAGATTATTACAACAAATTATTAATGGAAAATGGCAAACTGAAAGTTAAAGGTCGGAAAAATGACGTATTAACGCCAACCGGAGAACTTACCACAGTCGAAAAGAAACGAATTTTGCTCAATAACATTTACGGAGTAGATTTGGATAACAATGCCGTTGAAGTAAGTAAACTTTCCTTGTTGCTCAAATGTATGGAGGGTGAAACCAAAGAATCAATAGAGGCTCAAACTCAACTTTTTCACAATAGAATTTTACCAACTCTTGACAATAACATAAAAAGTGGAAATAGTTTAATCAATTTAGATTATTATGATAGTGAGCTTGATTTTGGCGAAGAACGAAAAGTAAAACCCTTCTCTTGGCAAAAGGCTTTTCCCGAAGTGTTTAACAGAAATGTTGAAATTGACAAAAGGCTTCCCTTTAAAAAACAGTATGAAAATGTTGTAAAATTAGAGGTAGAAACAGAAAAACTACTATCTCATTACAATGTAGAAGAACATACGGAGGATTATAACAAGAAAAAAAATGTAGGATTTGATATTATTATTGGAAATCCGCCTTATGTAAAAGTGTCTGATAAAAAGATGTTTGATTATTTTAACAATAAATTCGTTCATCAAGACTATCAACAAGATTTATATTTGTTATTCTTAGAGCAGTATAAAAATATTTTAGTAACAGGAGGGAAATTGGGAGTTATTATCCCAAATACTTGGCTACAAAGTATAAAATTCCGAAATATCCGACAATATTTAATGAATGAATATTACTGGGATAGAATTTTACATATTAAAGAGTATGTTTTTAGTGCAGTTGTTGATACACACGTGATTGTTTTTGAGAAAAATGATTATATCAAAAACTACAATGTACAAATAGATGTTTTAAAGAATAAAGAAATTTCATTATTACATGCAGTTAATCAACAAGAACTGCCAAGTAATGGCGATGTAATTAATGTTTTGGCAACAGAGAGTGAAAAGAGATTATTTGAAAAGATAAAAGGAAAATCATTAACTGTTTCAGAAGTATCTAAAGCATATTCAGGAATAACTTTATACGAAAAAGGAAAGGGAAGACCTGCACAAACATCGCAAACTATGAAAGAAAGACCATTTCATAGTGAAGATAATAATAAACCAAAAGGAGGGAAAAATTGGTTGCCTTTAATGCGTGGTAGTTTAATGAACAGATATGTAAGTTTGTGGGATAATAATTATTGGGTTGATTATGGAGAATGGCTTGGTGCACCAAGAAACCCAAAAATATTTGAAGCAGAAGAAAAAATTATTGTAAGACAAACTGGTGACCGAATAATAGCCACAATAATAGGTGCAAATATCATTTGTAGAAAAAATTTACATATTGTAATTTCAGATACAATAAATCATAAGTTTATTCTTGGAATATTTAATTCAAAACTGATTGATTTTTATTATCAACTGTTAAATCCTGAACGTGGAGAGGCTTTGGCAGAAGTAAAGAAAAATCATGTAGAACAACTGCCCATTCCTGAAAATATTTCAGAAAAACAAGAGACTGAAATCATAAAATTTGTTGAACAACTTTTGCAATTTAATATCGATTTACAAACGGAGAAAATTCCTAACCGTAGGGAACAAATAACACAAAGAATTGAGTATGCAGAGGATAAAATAAATGAGTTGATTTATCAAATTTATGACTTGACGGAGGAGGAAATTAAAATTATAGAAGGGAAATAGTTTATGGCTTCAACTCAAACAGTAAATTTGCGAGATGAGATAGATAAATTATTAGGTCAAT
>JAAYRN010000200.1 GCA_012518765.1 Bacteroidales bacterium | reverse complement strand
GCGAACCATCCCATGACTGTATAATAGAGGACACCATATTGTTATGCTCGTCGTATACAAATATATATTTATCTCCACTGTTAAACGTATTGGTAGAATCGTTCCAGTAGGAGTGCGTAACTGAAATTGGCAAATTACCTGAATATTCATATTCCATTTTAATTTGATTTAGCCAGTTGTTTGTTTCGTTATTCCAGTACATACTCACTTCGCTTTCACGAAGATTATCGTCGTTATACGTATATGTTGTTCGCATAGCATTCTCGTTGGTGTACTCATTTTTTTGTGGATTCCATTCATTCATTTCCCTTGTAATTAATAAGCCCAATTCGTTGTAAGCATATGTTTCTCGCATAGAGAGTACAATTTCATCGTAACCATCTAAATCATAAACTACGATGGTATCGGGTTCGTATCTAACTTCTTTGGATTTAGAATTGTAGGATTGTGCTTTGAGAGTAAGCACAGAAAGCGTTAGTAATAAGCTAATTAATGTTATCTTTTTCATGTTTTTCTGATTTAAGTGTTTAATGAATTTAATTTAAACAAAAGTAGATAAAATATGTATATGATTTAAATGTGTAATAAAAAAAATATTTTTTTTTAGATATTAAAACTTCTCGAAAAAAATAATATCTTTGCAGAATAATTTATTTTAAATAGAAACAAGTATAATATCTCGTATTATGTCTGAAAGAATCATTATTATTCCAACTTATAATGAAAAGGAAAACATAGAAAAAATAATAAGATATGTCTTTGCTTTGCCCGATGAATTTCATATATTAGTGATAGATGATAATTCACCCGATGGAACGGCTGATATAGTAAAAGGACTATTGTCTGAGTTTTCAGGAAAATTGTTTTTAGAGCAGCGAAAAGGTAAATTAGGTTTAGGAACGGCTTATATTCATGGTTTTAAATGGTGTATAAAAAACAATTACGAATTTATCATTGAAATGGATGCCGATTTTTCTCACAATCCAGACGACTTGATACGCTTATACAATGCTTGTAAAGAACAGCAAGCCGATGTGGCTGTAGGCTCCCGTTATTGCAACGGTGTTAATGTGGTTAATTGGCCCATGTCTCGTGTACTAACCTCTTACTACGGTTCTATGTATGTACGCATGGTACTCCGAACTCCCATACGCGACAATACAGCCGGATTTGTTTGTTATAGAAAAAAAGTCTTAGAAACCATCGATTTTTCAAAAATCAAACACATAGGTTATGGCTTTCAAATAGAAATGAAATATATATCGTGGAAAATGGGATTTAAAATAGTAGAAGTTCCCATTGTTTTTACCGATAGAAAAGAAGGCACCTCCAAAATGAGTAAGGGGATATTTAAAGAAGCTATTTTAGGTGTTATCAAGCTAAGATGGAGTATATTACTTAAAGGAATAGATAAGTATAAATACAAGCCTTAGTAGCTTTAATACGAATCAAAATTTCATTATATTTTATTCTTTTTTTGTTATAAACAAGATAAAGAGACACAATGGCATAATTTCAACCTGTTAATGTCAATTTGTCTGTTGTTTTATTTTTCGTAACTAATTGATAATTAGTCTTTACATGTTTTTGGCTTAAAAATTGAATATGCAATTGTAGAAATCAATTAAAAAATTAAGTTAAAAATAAAAATATAGGAGATTAAAATTATGTTAGTTAAAAGAAGAGGTTATTTATCCCCATACTCGAATTATATTGATGATTTTTTTGGAAGAGATTTTTTTAATAAATATTTGAGTGAAGATACTAAGTGCACATTACCAACAGCAAACATCATTGAAAACGAGAAAAATTTTCAAGTAGAGATAGCCATTCCTGGATTTAAGAAAGAAAATTTCTCAGTCGAAATTAATCAAAACATATTAAGTATTAAGGGCGATTGCAGCAAAGAAAGTGAAGAAAGCAAGCAAAAAGAAATTGTACGCAAAGAGCATTATTATTCTTCGTTTGAGCGTCAGTTTACCTTACCCGATACTATCAAAGCTAATGATATAGAGGCATCTTATGAGCAAGGAATGTTGGTGGTTACCTTACCTAAAAAGGCTGAAAAAGAATTAAATGATTCTAAAATAATCAAAATCAAATAAAACGCATTATATTTCGTATCGAGAAAGAGGTTACTTTTACGTAGCCT
>JAAYRN010000199.1 GCA_012518765.1 Bacteroidales bacterium | reverse complement strand
GGTAAATATTATGCGGGAGGTGTTGTTTTTTATATAATAATACCTCCTGCTATTATATCATCTCCTTCGTAAATAACTGCCGACTGTCCCGGTGTAATGGCAGATACGGGTTCAATAAAAGAAATGTGTAAGGTGTTGCTGTCGAGTTGCTTAATATAGGCTTTATGTCCAATATCTCTGTATCTAATTTTCACAACAGCTTGAAAATCGGGTGGGAGTGAGCTGTGTTTTTGAAAGTTTATATCTTCCACTTTCATTTCGGTGGCAAGCAAGTCTTCTTTGTCGCCGAGAGTTACCGTGTTTTTTATAGGGTCGATGGCACATACATATTTGGGCGTTCCAAAGGCTACTTGAAGCCCTTTGCGTTGTCCTATGGTGTAATTAGGATAACCCTGATGTTTGCCTATGGTTAAGCCTTCTGTGTTTATAAAATCTCCTTCTTTGCAAATGGCATTGTAATTATCAACATTTGTTTCTAAAAAATGCCGATAGTTGTTGTTTTCAATAAAACAAATTTCTTGACTTTCTTTTTGTTGCGATAGTTCAGAATAGCCATTTTCCTGAGCAATTAAACGTACTTGAGGTTTAGTTAGTGAACCCAAAGGAAAAAGCGTTCGAGCAAGATATTTTTGATTTAATTTCCAAAGAAAATAACTTTGATCTTTGTTTTCGTCCCGTCCTTTTTGCAAAAAATAACGCTTGTCTTTTTGAGAAATACGTGCGTAATGTCCGGTTGCAATCCAATGACAATTTAACTCATCGGCAAATTTGTTTAAATATTCCCATTTTATAGAGAAATTACAAAGTACACAAGGGTTTGGTGTTCTTCCCTTTAGGTATTCGCTGATGAAATCATTCATTATGTTTTTGCGAAATTCTTTTCGTAGGTCAATGCTGTGGTGTTCAAAGTTTAACTGCCTGCTTATGTGTTTAGCTTTGCTTACGCTATCTTCTTCTGCTTTTGTTTTATTTTTATCCAAACAAGATGTGAAAATGTCGTACGTTTGAAAGGTTATTCCAACCAATTCGTATCCTTGTTTCAAAAGCAATATAGCGGCAACGGCACTATCAATACCACCACTCATAGCCATTAAAACTCGTTGCTTTTTCATTCTAATTTAGGTTTTCGAGGACGAATAACTGTTTTTACTAATTTGTAATAATCGCCATAGGTAATCACATCGAATGGGGGTGAAATAGAAAGTATTATTTTAGCTTCGTCGGGATTTCTTTTATTGGGTATTACTTTTTTTAAGGCTTCATAGGAAGTTAAAACAGTTTTGTTTATAAATATAAAATACTCTTGTGTGGTGCTCTTAGCTATGCGTTGAATGTTGTCGGAAACTACTATATTGGAAGAGTCGTGTAGTTGAATGACTGTCAATCGAGGGCTTTTTTGATAGAAATAAGCAATTTTGTTTACATTGAGTATAATCCATTCTTTTTCAGCACGAAATCCTAAAAACATGTGGGTACATATGCCTTGGTCGAAGTATTCTATTTTTTCTTCTCTTCCTTTTTCGTTGTATGTTATCCATTTCCCTTTGCGGAAATCTTTGGCGTACTGCCCTTTGGTTTTTGTTTTTCCATTTTCGTAGTAGTTTTCAAATAGTCCGTGCATAATTCCTTGGTTGTAATACATTTTTATTCGTATGCTTCCCGTGGTGTAATAGGAGGTGTATCGTCCGTGTTTTTTATTGTTTGACCAATTGCATTCT
>JAAYRN010000198.1 GCA_012518765.1 Bacteroidales bacterium | reverse complement strand
TCCACACTTTACTTGCATTAATTAAGTCTAAATCTGCCATATCCCCTCTTGTGTAGATTGGGTCATCGGGGTCATCTCCTGTTAAAATAGGTTCACATAACTGCTCAATCAAAGGAATTGATTTTTGAAACTCGTTCATATCTCGTTCTAAATTATCGTTATCGCATACTACATAATATACTTCCCGCAACCAATCTGTGTGAGCCGTTGGAAAAGCTTGAATAAATTCATAAAATCTGCTTTTTTCGAGCACACGATTAAACGAATTGATTTTTGAACTTGCAGTAACAATGCCATCCTTATCTTTGGAATCAGAAATGGCTGGTATGTAATCTTTGTTTTGAATATGAACGTAATATGTATACCTATTTTGAGACATAACAGGATTTATAGCCCAAAACAATAGCACTATTGTAATTACAAAATATTTTGTTTTCATAAATTTTATTTTTAAAAATGAATATATTTTCCTGAATATTTTTTGCTATTTTCGATTATTTCGACAAAATATACCCCTTTTTGTTTTAAATATAGAGATGGATTTATCCTTTTCTCTATACTTTTAAATGAATATATTTTTTTACCCTCAATAGAATAAAAATTTATTGTTCGTAAAATGCTTTCACTGAAAATTAAACAGTTTTCGTATTGATAAAAATTACTTTTTTTATAGAATATATTACTCACATTATTAGTAGGTTGAAGAAAGCATTCCCAATGCTCAATAAATGGAATGGCATCAGAAAAATTATCTCTTAATTCTTCCCCCAATTCAAATTGTCCTTCATCACAAACCAAAATATAGGTTTGGTCTATAAAAGGGTTCTCTGCATGCAGGGTATCTGTATATCTGTAAAAGTTCACTATATTATATTTTGCTAAAATTGAGTTTAACTTTGGAATTTCAGATTGTAACGTGATATAACAATCTTCATCTGTATTTGTAATTACAGGTATATATGCGTCATCAAGAATTTGTATAGCAAATCCCCATTCTGCAAATGTATCTGAACATTTTTTGTCAGGACATTGTGCTATTACTGATATACATATTGTCGTATAAATCATTAATAATAATGTGTACTTTTTCATAACTATTCTATTATTTTACGGTTAAATACGTAATCATAAATATAAAGAGGCATTGCCCATTTAGCTCCCAAATATTCTAACTTCATTTCATCTTCAGAAAATCTTGTAATTTTAAAAAAATCAACAGGTGGATAAACAACCGTTCCGTCAAGATTTTTGAGATACAATGTATCATTTTGTAAAAGATATTGGTCGCCGTCTCTAAATTGATGAAAATGATCGTAATATCCATCTTCTTTAGGTGATTTAGTAACAGATACATTTCCCTCATAAACAATAAGTGTAACGGTGCTGTTTGTATCATGCACATTTTTCCATTCCCAAATATCTTTTTGGGATTCATTATTATTTACGTTATTGTCAGTTTCAGATAGAATTTCTGGCTTGTTGCAACCACCAACTACAAACAAAGCCACTACAACTAACCACAATGGTTTTTTTACTATTATTTTCATTGCTTTTGAATTTTTATTATGTTAATAATAGGATGACTATCACATTCTTCTTCCGTATAGTGGAATGTTACAGTTACAGGAAGAAGATGATCTTGATATTCTTCAGGTAAATTTTCTGCCCATACAAAAAGATTATGGTAATCAAACGGACTCCCATGGTCTTCAAAAAGAAGATAACCACATTGTTCATCTTTACTAAAATCATCTTTGTCAAAATTAGCACTAAAAACATAGAAATTTTGTGTAACAGCATCATTATCATTATGACCATAAACTTGCATGCCATTGATAAAAATTATATTTACTTCGTCCTGTGAAATTCCGTTTATCGTATATGACACATCGGTATAACATATACAATTTGCCTGATTAGGTGAGCCTTGCTGGGTAATGTTCAAAATCCCATTTGCAAAATTGTGCGTTACATTTACGGTATCAAAATCACATGTAACTGCAAAATTATAGTAAATGATTTTTACGCCTTTATTGGTGAATTTCACATCTACTTCATCGCCATTTTCTTGTTTACTTTCCTGACATGGCGTAAAACTTATTTTAGGTGGAATATCCGACTTATTGCAACCATTGATTGCAAATAAAATTACTACAACTAAACACAGTGTCGTTATTACTGTGAACCGTAACGGTTTTTTTAATATTATTCTCATTTTGCTTTTGAATTAATTGATTGTATTTTT